>JBDTLQ010000089.1:0-9485 GCA_039934715.1 Ignavibacteria bacterium
CCAATGTTTTTGCCCAGCTTGCAACAGCTCCACGTGTCGTGTTTGAAACACCAAGACCTTTTATCGGTTGTTTAACTGATGTCGAGATAATATTTATTATCCTGCCGTATTTTTCCTTTTTCATTCCTTCAACTACAGACTGTGCAAGGATCTGATTGCAGATAAGATGATTTGAAAACGCCTGTATGAATTCAGCTGTGTCCGCTGAGATCGCGTCGCCGGCTTTTGGTCCTCCGGTATTATTGATCAGAATATGTACAGGTGGATTTTCCGAAACAAAGTTATGCATTTTCTTTCGCAGCTCTGCGGGTTCAGAAAAGTCAGCGATTATAAAATTATGATTCTGAATTTTTGACGCGGGAAGTTCTCTCAAAACTTTTCTCAAAGATTCTTCATTTCTTGCGATCAGGATCACGCTTGCCCCTGATGCAGCAAGTTCGATCGCTATTGCTCTGCCGATTCCCTGCGTGCTTCCGCAGACAACCGCTCTTTTATTTTTAAGATCGATGTTCATTTATTTATTCTTATGTATTATTTTATTCTACTGGTTTTACAATCAATGTGAGGTCTCTTCTTCCCGTTATTTCAACTACAGAATCTTTATCAATAAAAAATTCTGAATCAGCTTCCCAAAGTGTTCCGTTGAGCTCTACCTTTCCTTTCAATGAATTCGGTTTGATCTCATTTATTACAACTACTTTTCTGCCGATAAATTGGTCATTCAGTTTTTCGCTGCCAAGTTTTCCGTGAAACAATTTGTTGAAGAATTTTCTCAGCAGCACCAGGCTCAGTACAGAACTGACAATAAAGATACTTATCTGAATGATAACCGAGTCAACATTGAAAAGATAAGTAACAAGCGCTGTAACTAATGCGCCGGCCCCGAAGAAAAAAATGATAAAGCCGGGCATTATCAATTCGGCGAATAAAAAAACTATGCCCGCTATAAACCATATTAAAGAATAATTTTCCATAATTTATTTTTTAATTGTGACTACAGGTTCTTTTTCATTCATTGAATTGAAAACTTTACTGATCGTTGCCACCATTCCCGAAACGTCACTCAGATTATTCGGAATTATCATTGTATTATTCACTTTAGCAAGCTTGCCGAATTCAAGCAGATACTGCTCGGCTATACGCAGGTTAACTGCTTCCTGTCCGCCGGTCTCATTGATCGCACTCGCGATCTCCCGGATCCCTTTAGCCGTTGCTGTCGCAACCTTCATGATCTCCTGTGATTTACCTTCCGCTTCATTGATCCTTTTCATCTTCTCTCCTTCAGATCTTTCGATCGCTTCCTGCTTCTCACCTTCGGCACGATTGACTCTCGCCTGCCTGTCTCCTTCGGATTCAGCGATCAATGCGCGCTTCTCACGCTCAGCCCTCATTTGCTTTTCCATCGCGTCCTTTATGCTTGGGGGAGGATTTATGTTTTTGATCTCGTATCTGATCACCTTAAGTCCCCATGGCTCCGATGCCTTATCGATCGCATTTACGATAGCGCCATTAATTGTTTCTCTTTCTTCAAAAGTTTTATCAAGCTGCATCTTGCCTATCTCACTTCTCATAGTTGTCTGTGCAAGCTGAATCGACGCAAATGAATAATCATTTACTCCGTATGACGCTTTCACGGGATCTATTACCTGCAGATACAATATACCGTCAACTTCAACCGCGATATTATCTTTAGTGATGCATGACTGAGGCGGGACATCCATTACAATTTCTTTTAATGAATGCTTATACGCAACCCTGTCAACAAACGGTATCAGTATGTGAAACCCTGCTTCGAGTGTCGCATGATATTTACCAAGTCTTTCAACAATGAAAGCACTCTTCTGCGGAACTACCCTGGCTGTTTTTAAAAATGTGATTATTATGAATAGTACAAGTATTGCAATTGCGGCAATCTGCATTTGATCCTCCTATGTTTTAAAAGTATAATTAAATCCTAATTTTAATTTCAATTCATCCGGAAGTTCTGGTAAAGATGAACGGGGAATGAGATATGTCGAAAGATCAAAAAGGTCTTTGAAAACTTTATGCTTCTCTGCTGTCTGCATCAGGTAATGATGTCCTGAAGAACCACCCGTGCCGACTTTCGCGCCTATCATGCGGTGAACCATCATCGCGTGCTTATATCTCCATGTTGTAAATAACTCATCAATATCAATAAGATAAGTCAGAAATCTGAACGGAAGATGGAGTATCGGTTCGTCACGGTAAAGATTAATGAACAGCGCTGCAAGTGTAGACCTGTATGAAAATCTTCTCAGCCCCTGCTTTATAAGCTCGTTATGTTTTTCCTCATCGAGCAAAGCTTCAAATTTATCTTTTGTATTTTCAAACTCCTTCAATTGCTTTTCTCTTTTCTCTTCTGTTAAACTCGGATTGGTTAAAATTATCTGTCTCTCGTTTTCAATGATCTGTATTACAGCATCCTTATAATGCTGCCAGAAATCAAAGTCGTCTATTTTCAGAAAAGGAATTCTTGAAAGCCATTTATCAACAGCTTCAAATAATGAAACATTGTTTTCCGAATCTATAAGAATCTTCTGATGCTCATCAGATACCATTGTATAATAATTCTTATTACCGAGCTTGACACGGTTCTCAATATTCAATCCCAGTTTATTTTCAATGATCCTGAACTGAACGCTTTGAAAGCCTGATGCCGGTATCAGGAAATCACGGAACTCAAGGAAATCAAGCGGTGTCATTGTCTCAAGGACATTCAATTGTTCGATCAGCAGCTTCTGAATAGCGGTAACTCTTCTGAGCCTCGCCACAGCAATACCTATGTTCTTTTCATCAACATTATCTTCTCTGAACATGTCAAGCACCGAATCAAGCTCGTGTATGATCTGCTTAAACCATAGTTCGTATGCCTGGTGAACTATTATAAATAGCATTTCGTCGTGCGCATGATGGCCGTATTCATCGCTCTTCGGTGATTGGCTGGTCAGCAATTTTTCGAGATGCAGGTAATCCGCGTAGTAGATAGGAGGGTAAGTTTTCTTCATTAACTAATGGTTTAATATATTTTAAAATAAAGCTATTCAATGATTATTAAAAGTAAGTTTTATGTATTGTTAAGTTAGGTGAGTCGGTTGAGTGAGTTGGGTAGGTTGAGTAGGTTGAGTAGGTTGAGAAAGTTGAGTAGGTTGAGTAGGTTGAGTAGGTTGAGTAGGTTGAGTAGGTCACTTAACTTACTGAACTCACTGAACTCAATGAACTCACTGAACTCACTGAACTCACTCAACTTACTTAACTCACTCAACTTACTTAACTCACTCAACTTACTTAACACACTTAACACACTTAACACACTTAACACACTTAACACACTTAACTTACTCAACTCAATTCCTGATCTGAATTTTTCTCATGAGAGTTTTTATTTGATGGAAAGTAAACCGAAGAGCAAGGGCTCGGAATATTCAATTATAAAGGAGTATAGGCTGAGTTAAATTTTGTTGATTAGTTAATTTGTTAATTGGATGATTCAAGACCACCGTCAGAGTCTCCAAGCTTTAGCTTGGGACTCTGACGCGGAACTTATCAGATTGAAAAAATAAATCACAGCACATATTTTCCTTATCAATTGACAGGTGTAAGCGGAAAAAATCAGTACTCTTATGACGGTAACGGAAATATGACAAGGGACGATCTGAACCGGAACAGTAATATTAAATATGATTACAGAAATCTGATCATTCAGCTGAAACAAAAAGTGTTCGTCGCCCGCGTTGGTGTTCCAAAAAATTGCAGAGTTCTTATTACAATTGTAATGCGTTCATTGCAATTTTTTGGTCACCAACGCGAATGCTTAATTTGAGTATGCACTTTGACAGGAGTCAGATGATGAAACTCATCTATTTGAAATTTTTAATGAATGAATTTAGATTTAATACAGAGCCTATTTGTAAGAGATGTTTGTGTTGGTGTTCCAAAAAATTTTCAATGAAAATGTAATTAATGTTTAAGGAGACTCTTGGGTGCGTGAAGAGGGATCAAAAGATAAATCTTACAGAATTAAAAAATATTAAAATACCTGCGGTAAATTTTTCAGTGAAAAGTTTTTTTTTAATGGAAAGTGAACTGAACAGCAAAGGTTCGGAGTATTCAGTCATAAAGGAATATAGGCTGTGCTAAAATTGTTAATTAGTTAATTTTTTAATTGTTGGATTAAATTTTAACATTAGTTAAAACATGTATAAAAAAAGCAGGAGACATTTTTTGCCTCCTGCTTCCCCTGAACCAATCAACTTACTCATTTCTGATCAACGATCCCTTCTAATCACTTATTTAATCAAACAACTAATTAACAATTAAATAGTTTAACAAAATAACCAATCAACCAATTAACCAATCAACCAATTTCTATTTTATAAGCACCATTCTTTTAGTATCAGCGAATCCTTGTGTTTCAAGATGATAGAAATATATGCCGCTTGAATACGGACTTGCATTAAAATCAACAGTGTATCTTCCCGGTGTCATATTCTGATCGATTAAAACCGCGACCTCTTCGCCAAGTAGATTATAAATTTTAAGCGTTACCAATTGATTTTTGGCTACGTCAAATTTTATCAAAGTAACAGGGTTAAACGGATTCGGGTAATTATTATATAAGCTGTACTTCTCCGGAATTACAGATGAGATCTGATTTATGCTGCTTGTCGTTGTCCATCGTGCAGTTTCTACCATAGGGTTGACCATCGCCAATACTACCACTGAATCCAATCCTGTACTGTCCGGACTTGTATAAGAATTCGGGCTTAATCCCGTCCAGCCTCTGAAGTAGTAAGTGATCCCGGCGTTTATTACAATCCGTGAGTTGACTCCGAACGTTGCGTTCGTTGTTGAATCATAGTAAAGATTTCCGCCGAATGTATTTCCCTGTGCAGATGATATCAGCAGTCTGTACTGAATTTTATATGTTGCTGTAAGATTAGTATTAGAATTTATTGTTACTGTGTGTGTTGTGTCGCCGCCGTCGGACCAGTTTGAAAATACGTATTGGTTGTTTCCGATAGTTCTCGGACTTACAGCCTGAACAGTGACCAAACTGCCGTTCACAAACGGGAGTTGCTGTGTCTGATTGTATGTTGTTCCGTTAATTCTGAAATCCGCTATGCCCGGTCTGTTTGTACCGACCGTAAGATATGATGAATTTACAAGTACATCGACAACTCTTCTGTGCGCGGGTGTACCGTTTGGTCCTCTTGCTTCAACCTTTAACCTGTATCTGCCGGGTGTTACTGTTCCTATTGCTTCAACTTTTATCAGAACAGAATCAGGAAAAGATGTAACTGAATCTTTTCCAACAAATGAAACATTTAATGTTCCGCCGGATGGCAGGGTATCTATCACCGCTGTAAATTTGACTTTACCTGTGTAAGCCTTTACGCTCGGTATACTTGCATTGAAAGATACGTTTTGTCCGTTGTTCACATTTACATATGGAGTGCTTGTCTTCATCGCGTAATCGGGAAAGTATGCAACATAACTTCCGAAATTATTATTTCTGAAATCAGCCCATGCTATAGTTGACGTGACCGAATTTGAGATCACTGAATTATAATCGCCAAGATAAGCAGGGGTTCCTCCTCCTCCGCATGTCGTGCAGTTAATTCTCATTTTTTTTGTGGATATCTGTTGATTGGCAACAAAGGTAGCTCCTCCGTTTGTAGAATAAGAAGCATAGATCAAAGCGCTGTCGCTTGTGGGACAATCACGTGTATCCATCCATTGTACATAAAGTCTTCCGGTTTCCTTATCACACCACATCGCGGGATGCCATTGATTATTATTCTGTGAATTTATATCGTCATTTACTACAACTTCAGCTGACCATGATGCTCCCTGATCAGTCGAATACCTGCAGTAAATATCAGGCTTGTTGCCGTCTCCGCCGGGATTATTTGATGCATAAATAAGGTACAGCCTTCCTCTGAAGGAACCATAACTGTTGTCTGCACCGATGAACGGATAAGGGCGGGTTCTCATGTTCTGAATAGAATTTCTTCCTCCGACATTTGTACCAACATAGTTGGCGTAGTTTTGAGAAGACATAAAATTAAATGTCGAGCCGCCGTCTGTTGATCTGTTAAATGTCCATGTAGGAGTAAATGAACTTCCGGTATTTGTCACAAGATAAACACATCCGCCTGAAACATTTCCTCCGATAATATTTGGTCCGACACAAACCATTGTTCCGGGCAAAGAATTAGAAGCAGAAAATGTATTGGCGAATGAAGCGCCGTTGTCAGTACTCCGCACAAAGTTTCCCGGTGTCATTCCTCCGTAAATATAATTTGCAAAAGGTCCGCCGGTCTGATCGGCCGCGATCCAGTTCTTGTCATTGCCGATGTTAGCCGAGACAGCTGTGGACCATGTCAGTCCGTTGTTTGTCGAACGTACAGTCCATGTTCCGGTGATCGGGCTTTTCATATTGTCATAGTAAAGATTTCCGAGACTGTCGTACGCTGTGACGGGATCTCCCGCCGAGTTAGGAAAGCTTGGATTGTTTCTCAGCCAGTCGATACCGTTTAATGAATAGTAAGTCGCATTCGTATTGTATGCAAGAAAGAACCATAATGGATTTCGCGGGTTCTCGGAAATGTGCACTTCGGCAAAATCAACTCCCAGATCAAAATTGTCATAGCCCGAATTGTCGGTAATTACCGATACCGGTCTTGGCATTACATTCGATACGTGATCCCAGTATTGTCTTGGCGGCTGATCAAGATTCGGATTGTCGCTCTGTGAGATAAGCTCGTTCGTGCCTATCAAAATAGCAGAAATAAATAACACAAAAATGAAAACAGTTTTCATTTCGTCCCTTTCAAAATTTATTTGATGTTTAGTGGTTTATAAAGCTAATAGATTTTAATTTTTTTGAAAATGTTCTTTCAAAGATCACAACAGTATTAAAATAAATCCCCGTTCACATTTCTGGGGAACAGGGACTTGAATTAATTTTGATTAAAGTTATTTTGTAAGTACCATTCGTTTTGTCTGAACAAAGTCTTTTGTCTGCAGTCTGTAGAAATAAATACCGCTGGCAAATGAGCCCGCCCGGAAATCCACTTCGTAAGTTCCGGCATCTAACCGGCGGTCCACTAACGTCGCTACTTCTTCACCAAGCATGTTATATATTTTCAGATTTACAAGATCACTCTTTGATATATCAAATTTTATGATCGTAGATGGATTGAATGGATTCGGATAATTATTGTATAAATTATATTGTTCAGGAACAACTGTCGAGATCTGATTTATTCCCACAGGCACTCTTCTTATAGTGATAAGGAAAGAAGCTGAAGTGATCGAATCAAGCCCGTTGAATGCGACAACTTTCCATGAGCAAGTTGCAGAATCACCTGTTGTTCCGAATGTAGCCATCAGACTGTCAAGATAACTTTTTGTAAAGCTCTTTGTACTATCAAGTCCGTTATTGTCACTGATGTATATAAACTCCGGACTTGGTCCGACCTTTTTAAATTTGAATTTGTAGCTTACAGTCGGGCTTGGATTAGCTGTTCCCCATTTGAATTGGAAAATTGAATGATCATCAGGAGAAACTTCAAGGCGTGAACTTGCAGGAGGAAACTGCAGATTGAAAGTTGATAAAGGAACTCCCGCTACAGAGATAAAATTAACAAGTGTTTTTATATTTTGTCCGAAAGAATTAGTTGTTGTCAATGAAACCGTATAAGGACCTGTTGAAGTATAAGATATTCCACCCGGGTTTCTTACGTTTGATGTTGCAGGATTTCCGCCGGGGAAACTCCAGCTCCAGCTTGTCGGGCCGTTTGTTGTAAGATCAAAAAAGTCAACGAGTCCGCCGCCTAAAGGCAAGCTCTGTACATTCGATGTAAAGTTTGAAACAGGAGCGACACCGGTAAGATCGTCTATTCCATTAATGGTTGTTACGCCGGTATTATTAGGATCTAACCAGTCTTTAGCCTGATTTGTAGGACTGCCACCGTGTGCCCATGATTCAGAAAATTTACCAAAGTATTTTTGAACTGATTGCGGGGCATTGCAATTTGCAGCTGTACCTCCGAGATTTTGTCCGATCACTCTTTGGTTCTGATCAAACATCGGACTTCCGGATGAACCGCCTTCGGTCATTCCAAAATCCCAGGTCACCAGCCAGAAACCATTTACAAGTCTTCCGCCGAATCCGGTTACTGTGTTTGCAGGATCTATATCTACTGAGATCTTTTTTACAGCACCTCCCGGATGATGAATCGATGTCTCGGTTGTTGGCTGAGCACCTGAATTATCCCATCCGAGATAATACGCATTATATGCAGCTGGAACAGGCTGATTCAAAAGTATGAGACGAAAATCCGTATCAAAGTTGGACGCCTTTAATGCAGCGCCCACCATTGTCTGATTCAGTAATCCTGAAGTACCAACACATGTAGGATTTTCATAATTAAAATAAAATGTTATTGTTGAATAATTATCGGTAGCGCAGTGCTCTGCAGTTAAGTAATACGGCATCCTGTTGTTCAAAACATTGTTGACCAAAGATCCTGTGCAAAGAAATGAACCGCCGCCCATGCTGAACACTATCCGTGAAACAGCTCTCTTTTGATCTACCCATGGAGCACCGATCGGGCAATTTACATTTATATTACAGGGTTCTTCAAGTACACTGTTGTATCCGAAAATATCTTTGTAAGCATGAACGACTTTTGATACTGTCAGACTTCCCTGACCTATTGCATAAACGGGTTCATAATATTCAAGAACGGTTGTACTGCCGTAAGTCGCCGATGTAGCGAATTGCATATCGGAAGTATTGTTGCTTTCGGTGAATGCTCCGAAAACATTTGTTCTGTCAAGATTATAAACAAAGAACATTCCGCCTGTCGGCATAGAGAAATCTTTGTATTCGAGATTTAAAGATACTGCATCTTTGGACCTGATTGCGAGTCTCCATATTCTGCTTCCGTCCGAAAGTTTTTCCCAGGTTCCGGAATTATTCAGATTATAATTTACATCTATGTTTTGACCGAATCGGAAAGGCATTCCCTGTAGGGATTCAACTGCTTTATCTTCTTCAATTAGTTTTTTTGTGTCTATCTCCTGAAGTGAAACAAGTTGAAAGTCCGAATTGAGTCTCATCAGAAAGCTCATTGGCTCTCCGCCTGAACTGATCTGCGCGTTCAGATCGGAAACAACCGCAGATACGCAGATTATAGCCATAGTAAATATCAAAGCTATAGCGTGGTGTATATTTTTTTTCATAATAAAAAAAATGGTTAAATTAAAAATTCTACGAATTAGGTCCCTTTCTGGTATAAATAAAAATAATTTTTTTTTTCGTCAAAGTAAACATTAATTACTTAACTTTCATATAGAACTTTTCGCAGTATTGCCTGACCATTCTGTTGCTGCTGAAGTATCCGGCAAGATTCTTTACTGAAGTTTTAATCATCTTTAGCCACTCTTCGGGAATC
>JBDTLQ010000090.1:0-9377 GCA_039934715.1 Ignavibacteria bacterium
ATGACTATCAGCAACTTTTTTATGCTCATTCGCCTCTTCCAGTTTTTCTGCTCCATATTGTTTTATTGTTTCGAGCATCCTGTATCTCTGATTTTTCTCATCATAAATTACAATTGATTTGTCTGTCAAATTTATTATCAGATCGAGCACTTCTTCAGGAAATATTTTTTCATCAATGCAGATCTCTTCGGATGCTTCAAGTGTCCATCCTCCTGAAAATACCGACAGCCTGCTCCATAATATTTTTTCATTTTCCGAAAGCAGGTCATAGCTCCAGTCTATCAGCGCCTTTAAAGTCTGCTGTCTTGGGAGTGAAGTCCGTTTTCCACCGGTAAGTAACTTGAACCTGCTGTTCAGCCTCTCGTAAATTTTCTCAATTGTCAGAACACTGATTCTCGCGGCGGCAAGTTCGATCGCGAGAGGTATACCATCAAGATGTGAACAGATTGCTGCAAGCGCAGGAGCGTTCTCATTGGTCACTCTGAAATCCGGCTTTAATGCGAGAGCTCTTTCGATGAATAACCTGACTGATTCATACTGTGAAAGTTGTTCCGCCGTTATGTCGGCTTTCGCATCAGGCAATGCCAGTGAAGACGTTCTGTGTGTAAGTTCACCGGAGCATCTTAGCGGCTCGCGGCTGGTTGCAAGAATTTTTAACTTTGCTGAATATTGTAAAAGTCTTTCCGAAAGTCCGGCGCAGGAGTGAATGAGATGTTCGCAGTTATCAAGTATGATAAGTAATTCTTTATCCTTAAGAAAATCCGATAAGGTTTCTTCAACTTTCTGTTTTGGATTTTCATGAATTCCAAGTGCTTTGACAATTGACTGAGGAAGAAGATCCGGTTCTAGAAGTGAAGCGAGCTCAACTATCCAGACACCGTTTGCGAAGTCGTCAATTATATCCGCGGCGATCTGAATGGCAAGACGTGTCTTTCCTGTTCCGCCGGGTCCTGTAAGAGTTAAGAGACGCGTTTGCTTCAGCCCGTCTTTTATTTTTTTCATTTCATCTTCACGTCCTATGAAGCTTGTAAGCTGAAGGGGAAGATTGTTTGGCCGCGCGTCCAGAGTTTTTAATGGAGGAAATTCTTCGCGAAGACCGTGCGCGGTCATCTGATATAATTTCACCGGCTGGATCAGATCCTTTAGTCTTCTTTCACCCAGATCTCTGAATGAAATGATCTCACCGCCGCTGCTGCGTATCTCCTTATTTGTAAGTAAAATTTTTTCTTTTACTAATTCATTAGTATCATTTGAAATTATTACCTGCTCGCCAAAAGCAGCCGACATCACTCTTTGAGTTCGGGCAAGTGTAATGTAGCCCATGTACGTTGAATTGTTCCATTCAGCTTTGCCGCTGTGAATTCCGATGCGGATCTTAATTACCGCATCATCCCATTTTTCCGATGCTAAACTTATCTGAATATCATGAGCAGCTTTAACTGCATCGCAGACGTCTGCAAAGGATGAGCAAAATGCGTCACCTATAATTTCAAACACGAAGCCGTTATTAGACTCGATCTTTTTACGGAGAATTGCATGATGTTTTTCTAAAGCAACAGGAAGTGTATCGGGAAATTCCTGAGCAAGCTTTGTGCTTCCTTCAATGTCTGTAAATAAAAAAGTAACAATGCCGCTTGGGGGAGTGATCATAATTTCAAATTACAAATTACAGATTACAAATTTGAGTGCTGAGGCAATCTCAATTATGTATTTTACCCCAGAGGCACTGGGGCACAAATAAAATTATGCCATTAACCCCTGTGCCTTTGTACCTCTGTGGTAAAATTCAGCGATAGAAAAAATTGAACACTGAAAATTGAAATTGAAAATTTATTCGCTATACACTTGATGTTGGTTAACTGAACATCCATCTTATGCTTCACTTACAATAATATCGTTTATTGTTCCACCCTTCCCGGCAGCTTTAAATTTGTCTATCAACCGGTAACCCAAAGTACCGATATTGACAGATTAGGCTGAGCTTGATCAACAAAAATACTTTTACATCCAATCAAAACTAACTTATCCCTTTTCTTAGAGCAGGAATCTCCTTAGCAAGACTTTTTTAGCTATTTATTTCTCTTCCTGTATCTTCCTGAAGAATTATTTCACACACTTTATTCTCTTTCGATAAACGGTGTAATCTGATTTAAGAAAATTACATAAGCAGTTTAACCTTACATTCCATAATTCTACATTGCGACAGATCTAACCGAATTCACAAATAATTACAAAATAACCCAATAAAAGTAACTATCTATGAAAGTTTTCCCTATTTCCATTTTCATTTTTTTATTTCTGTTAACAGCAAGAGTTTTTTCACACACGGAAGGTTCACAAACTATGTCTTTTAAAACTTCTCCGGAAAATGATAATTCATCTGTCAGCACTAACATAAGAATAAAACCAAGCTCAACAATCTTACAGGTCTCTCCAACAATCACAACACACCCCGATAACCCGGACATAATGGTTGCAAGCGCGATTACGACCCTATATGCAGGAGGATATACAACCGGTTTTTATTGTTCAACTAACGGGGGAATAAGCTGGAACGGCACAGACGCAATCAGAAATGATTCAAACAGCATCCTGGCGACATGGGGGGATCCCACCATAATAATAGATGCTCAGGGATATTATATTATTGCTTACAATAAATACACTGGTGGACTTTGCCGGGCAGGAGTTTCTTCTTCATCCAACGGCGGTGCTACATGGTCGAATACAGTTTTATTGCCGGGTGGTGGAATGGGCAATGAGGATAAGATGGTTACTGCAACAGACAGGGATCCGGCAAGTCCGTATTTTGGAAGAAGTTATTTATCATACAGAGCAGGCACCGGGTATATTTATACTTCTTTCACCACTGACCACGGTATTACCTGGAGCCCGGTAAACAATTCCGGACAGACGGGAATGTTTCCATTCCTTGAGACGGGCCAGGATGGGGTCTTATATTTAGTTTGGTCTACCATCCCTTTAACAAAATTTTCCAGGTCAACTGACGGCGGAATAACGTGGTCTTCTCCTGTCATTATTACAAACCAGTTCAATAATATCTTTATTGTAAACACCGCCCAGGTGACGGGCATACCTTCAATGTCATCGGACAAATCAGGCGGACCAAGGAACGGGTGGATATATATGGTAAAGGAAGGGATCGGCAAAGATTATTATGATCTGATGTTATACACCTCCACTGATCAAGGAGATAACTGGACCAAAACAAAAGTCAATCAGTGTATAGAGACAAGTCTTAATTACCAGTTTTTCCCGGCTATAAATGTTGATGAAAATGGCGGGGTCAATATTGTCTATGGAGATACCAGAAACTTTCCTTTAAATGATTCGGCTCAAATGTATCTTTCAAGATCTCTTGACGGCGGAATAACTTTCAGCGATATATTGGTTTCCGATCATTCATATCCAATCAGAAAACCTGACAACGGAGATCAGATCTTTGGACTTCCTGCATATACGGGAGCATACATCGGTATTACCTCAAACAATAATAAAATTTTTCCGGTGTGGAATGATAACTCATCCGGAAAATATAACCTGTGGACCGCATCAGTAGAAAATAATATTACGATCGGCAGTGTTCCTTTGGAAAATACCACGCAGATTACAGGATCATACGATGTAGTTTGTAAAATAAATTCTATCATCTCCTCAATTGACGGATCAAATACAAAATTATTCTGGTCTGTCAATAATACACAGATCACTGACAGTACTGAGATGATCAATAATGATACGGTATGGACAGCCTCTATACCGGCAAGCGGTTACAACTCAGTTTACAGGTATTACATAAAGACAGCCAATATTCCCGGCGAGGAAATTACCTTTCCCGATCTGGCTCCGCGAAAGCTTGTGACATTTAATTCATTTAATTCAGTTTCATTAAACCTGAAAGTCATTCCGCAGGGCTTTTATAATACCACTACCGGAAAACTTAATTCCAATGATACAGTTAAAGTTTATTTACGGAACGCGGCTTCTCCGTACGGCATTACTGATTCGTCTTTCGCCATTTTAGATTCACTCACATTTTCAGCGCATCTTATATTCTCTCCCCAGGACGCGGGCTTTCATTTTATACAAGTCACCCACCGTAACTCAATAGAAACATGGAGCCGTGATCCGGTATACTTCAGCAATACGATAGATAATTCTTATAATTTTACGGATTCAGCGGGCAAAGCATATGAGAGAAATCAAATAAGAATAAATGATTCCCCCGTGAGATATGGTATGTACAGCGGTGATGTCAACAAGGATAAGATCATTAATCTCTCGGATGTACTTACTGAATTCAATGCTAATACAAATTTCATTAAAGGCTATACCGATACCGACATAACAGGGGACAATATTGTAAATCTGTCGGACGTAATTATAACTTTTAATAATTGCAGTACTTTCATTGGAGTGCTCAGGCCTTAACAGATGTTTTACCACGGAAAACCCTGAGCCCAGAGATGAAAATTTGAATTATATTATATTACCAAATGGATTTAACCCTCTGTATACTGTCTTGCATTGTTTATAATGTATTGTGAAATGTTCTGATAGGATTTTTCATCACGAATTATGTGATCGTAAAATCGTGTTTGCCAGCGGAAATGTTCATGTCCGTTTTTATTACACCACCTTTTACCAACATGCGTACCTGTATAATTTCGTAATTCAATTATCCCATGGACATGATTGGGCATCACAATATATTCATGTAGTATTACATTATGAAAGTGATCCGGGATAGCTAACCAGTATTCATCTGCGATCATACCTTTTTCATTCAGTATCATCCGGTCTGATTTAACACTTCCAAAAAAACATTTCTTTTGATTAGTACAAATTGTTATGAAATATAATCCATTCTTTGTGTAAGCATATTCTTTATAACGGATGGATTTGCGCTCATAATTTAACTTCTTTGTTCTTCCAAATTTTTTCATAATAACAAATCATAAATACATTATTATTAAATAATTACATTTTCAAAATATTAATTTTAAATTTAATATTTTATGTCTTATGTAGGATATGCCATGGCATGTACATACTATCTTTTCAATTTATTTTAATGTCTTTTTCAAAAAACAAACGGGGACTTTTTTCAAAAACAAACGTGCCATGCCATGGCATTCCCAACAGTATCTGTTAAATTAATTATCGATTTTTGAACTCGGCAAAATAATAGGGACACGCCATGACGTGTCCCTATAATACTAATTTTTATTTTATTTGATCCTTACGGTCTGACCTTTACAACAAACGCTATCGAATTGTTCTGAGTAATAACTATATCATTCAGGTTTGTAATATTATTTCCTGTCACATCTGTTGGCCTGTAGCCTGTTGCGAATGCAGTCGCGTCATTGTACACTGCCACGAGATCGGTAAGGTTTACCGAACCGTTCTGATTTACATCGCCGCCGTAGAAACAGTATTCACTGTTTTTCAATTTCAAATTATTTCCGTATGCTTTTGCAGCTGAAGTTGTGAAGTCGTAGGATATCGGATCATTTGTAGTGAATTGCATGGTTGCCTTGCTCCATGTCTCGATGGAATTCCTGTGTTTGACTACCAGCCAGTAATTAACTCCGGAACTGATGTGGAAAAAATTAGCTAGTGCGTAGCCATCATCATCAAGGAAAACCTTTGCTGAATCTACTATATTATATGGATAAAGAGGAGCTCTTACTATCACGGTCACGGTATCTTCAACCATAGTTGTCCCGTTCCAGAATCCTTCCAACTTCGCGTGAAGTTCAAGGGATTCAAGTCCGTTTCCGAATAAGATATTCTTTGTTGTATCAATGATATCATAACTCATTGTATCCCTTAATGTCGCACTTCCTCCAATGCTGGCTATCACCTGAAATTTCCTTTCCCGGAGTGTCTGTGTAACAGCGCCTATCTGAATAATTGAATCCTGCACTATTGAAACTCCGGCAGGAGCATTCAGCAATTCATATTGCATATTTGTTCTTACCGGGCGAACTCTTAAAGTATCTTTCTGAATAAAAATTGATTTACGGAAACATTTTCCCGCTGAAGGATACAGTCTCGGACGATTGCTTGTAAGCAGCTGTACATTAAAAAACGCTCTTCCTTTTTCTACATTATTATACAGCACTCTTACATACCAGTCTCCGGTATGATCAATGCCGTAATTGAAATCAGGTGTCCAGTAGATCCAGGCGTGCTGCGAACCTTCGGCCACGTAAAAAGATGTACTGTTCATTAAGCCGCCATCGGATCTTCTCAATTCAAACTTTACCTGATAGCCTGTATAGTTGCCCTGGAACTGCATCCAGAATCCTATCTTGCTTTCGTAGCCACTGACCGTGTTTGGAGTTATGATCCTTTCTTTGACATAATTCAATGTATTATTAAAATTGCCTCCGACCTGGCCTACTGTATAAACTCCCATATCGTGCAATCTGAAATCATAATTACCTGCATAGGAATACTGATCTTCCCATAAAGATGGAGCGTGATTATAAGCACCCTGCCACGGATCCCTTACAACCCATTCATCATTGAAATAATATCCGGGTTCAAAGTGAAGGTGTGCATCGGTGGAATATCCCGAGCTCCCGACATATCCTAATGTCTGTCCCTGCAATACATATTCACCGAGCTTTACTGTCACTGATTTTTTCATTAAGTGTAAATACTTGGCGTATGTACCGTCGTCGTGACGCAGTACAACATAGTTTGAATGCAGACCGTCGGCCCACGCGGTGTTCCTGTCGAAATTATCGAAGTCCATTTTAACTACTGTCCCGTTTGCTGCAGCTTTGATCCTTGTAAATTTATCCATTGCTGTGAAGTCATACAAACATATGTCCGTCCCGTGATGTTCGTCATAGGTCCACGTGCCGTCATCATAATCTTTTATGCTGGAGCCTGAAAGATGATCAATATAATTTACGATCATGTTGCCTTTGTTCAGTTCGGCATCAAGCGGCCAGATGAATGAAAGGGATGAGGCATCCCTTGGTCCGGTGTAATTCTCATAGACTCCGGGAATAAATTTATTATCATTTCCGCAGTTTTCTTCTTTTTGAGAATCTTTGTCGGAATTCATGAACAGGTTTTCACCGACCTGTTCAACCTGGCTCTGAGCACTGTAAGCAGTGAGAACAAATAAAACGATCAAGATTTTTTTCATTTTGTGTTTAGTTTAATTTATATAAATAAAATTATTTTTTTTTATAAAACTCTTTCTTCACTACCCCGATAGCTGACAGAGAAGTTTGGAAAGTAGGGTAAGTGAAGAAGAGTTATTTATCTTTAATTTTTTTGAATTGGCTTTCTCTGTCATGAAAGTTATTACAAAACTAAAGGCAGCGTATCAGATTTCAAAAGAATTTTTTTTCAATTAATCACCAGTATTTTCAATTTTCAATTTTCAATCGTGAATGGTCAATGGTGAATAGTCAATGGTCAATGGTGAATAGTCAATGGTGAATGGTGAATGGTGAATGGTCAATAATTCACCAGTTTGCTGCTCACAATGATCTTTGATTAAATATTTCTATTCCTGAATCAAATCAAGGCTTTTCCAAGAAAGATTACGTTTGTAAGAATATTCATATGGTAACATTTTGCAATAATTTTCTTTGGAAATTCATGCGGGTGTAATTATTTTGCAATTAAGTAATGCGGGAGAGATCAATCAGTTTTTTTAATGAAGGAACAGTCGAAGAATTTATTCTCTCCCGGATTTATTTTTTCAATGCTGTCCTTCATTCTTGTTTAAGGAAAGGAGAACCTTAATTAAAATGAAAATAAAATTAATATTTATTCTGTTTTTTATGATCTGCTTATCTCGCCCTGAATTGCTGAAAGCTGTTAACTGGGACAGAGCCGCTGAATTCAGTTCTTTTTATCACCGTTACATAATGGTCCCCCATTCAGCGTCATTGAATATCACGGGCAGCTTCGCGATCGAACTCTGGATCAAGCCCGACGCGGAAGGTCTGACCCAGTCAATATTACAAAAAAGAAAAGGCGCAAACAATAACGGTTACTCTTTATATCTGAATGCCGGAAGAGTAGCTATACGAACCAACTCAGCTACCAAGCTGATAGGCAAGACGATCATACAGTCGGAAAAATGGACACATATCTCTGCTGTATATAATTCTTCAACCGATGTCTTTTACATTTATTTAAATGGTGTTGAGGATACATCTGTAGTATATAATTCCGCTGCTCCTTTACCGAATGGTGATTCATTATTAATTGGTACCGGCGCGAATGGAGAATTTAACGGACTGATGGATGAGGTCAGGATATGGAGCAAATATCTTCATACCACTGATGTTGTGAATACAATGCGCATCTCACTCGGAACAAACTCCGGCTGGTACAGCGGACTTGCTTTATCCATGCCTTTTCAGGTAACAAACATTACCACCATACCTTCAGATTTTTCAGTGAATGATTTTTCCGGTAACAATAATAACGGCATACCGCATAGCATGTACTCCCGTACAATGCCCCGCCCAAGCCAGACAATAACACCTAACGAATGCGCACGTCTGTTTGGAACTGATGATTACATTTCAGGTCCTGATCATCCCGGTGTAAGTCCGACAGCAGGGATCACAATGGAAGCCTGGGTCTATCCGTTCAGCTTCAGTACATCAGCTTCAACATTAAGTACGGTCATTCATAAAGGAAATGCTTCGGGAAGTACAAAGGATTATAACATTTCCATTCAAGCAAAAAGGATCGACATGTTCATAAATGACATAAGAGTTGCTACGGTAACTTCTGCAGCCGATCTTTTTCCTGTCAATAAATGGACGCACTTCGCGGGAACATACAATGGTTCAAATGGTTTTTGGAAAATAATAATTAACGGAAATAAAATTTATGACGATACCAACAATGTGGGTCTTATCCGTAACGGTCCGGATTCAATTTACTTTGGTGGAACAAGCAGTACTTCACCAAAACATTTTGAAGGATATCTTGATGAGGTAAGGATCACAAATGCCGATGTTCCGTATGAGGACCTTGCAGGAAAGACGTTCGCTACGATCACCGGTTCTAATGATTACGATTATTCGACAATGGTAAATTACGGTCTTGACGGAGGTCTTATCTCAACTTCTTCCGACGGACCGAGACTTTATCTGCGGGGCGGGACACAATTCAGCAAAAGCAGCTACGGAGTTAACGTCCCGGTCTCACCGGTAATTTTTGACGGACAAGTATGCTCGCATGAAACAGGGATGAATAATTTTTTCTATACAAGATCTCTTATGACCAGAATTCCTGCCATTGGAACAAGCGGGAATATGATATCGGACACACTTGATATTCCTGTTGACAGTGCTGTCTGG
>JBDTLQ010000091.1:0-9353 GCA_039934715.1 Ignavibacteria bacterium
TTATCTTACAAAATTTTCCATGAAATAAAAAAAAAACCGGTATAAAAATACCGGCCTGAATTTAAATGGAACACTTATTATTACATTTTACGGATGCTTTTCGGCAACGAACAACACAGAGTTATTATATGCGAGAATTATATCTGTCAGGTTAGGATGTTGATCCCAGTTAAGGTCACTTAGTACGTAAGGTCCGACAACGAAGGTTACAAAATCATTGTACATGATCAAAAGATCCGTCAGATTGATTGGTCCATCCTGAGTCAGATCACCCTGGTACAGACAAGCCTTACCTCCCACGAGTTTCATATTATTTCTAAATGCTTTATTTACTCCGGTTGTAAAATCGTAAGTCAAAGCAGCACCGGTAAATACTTCACCCGCAGAATCACTCCAAGTCCTTACGGAATTTCTATGTTCAACTACTATATAATATGGAATACCATCTTCACCGGCTGAAAAATTTATTGATTTTTTACCGAGTGTATCAAGATAGACTTTTCTGGACTGCACAACAGAAAACGGAGATACAACCGACCTTAGAGAAACTTTAACTGTATCTCTGTCTCTCACCGGTGACGGAAACATTCCGATCCCACGATGAGCTTCGATTAAGACAGTCAGATCAAGATCAACTCCTCCTACATTTGCATCGTCTATTCTCACTGCTCCTCCCAATCCAGCCAAATCAATATGCCTGAAGGCAAGATATATCGGAATGCCCGCGTAATCATCCAGACTTACCGCTCGTCTTACATAAACATTTGGTGTAAGCAATTGAAGGCTGATCTGAAGTGGAATGAGAAAATCAAAAAAACTTGCAGCTAAAGAATCTGTTAATGAAACTTTAACATCCAGTCTCCCTAATGCGTCGCCAACATAATTTGATGCTACATAAAACACTAGAGAATCTCCTGCTGAAGGAGTGATTCTTTTGGTGATCAAAAAATTCTCGGCCAGAATTCCCGAACCTGATTGAGCGCAAGCCGGCGCTGTACGGTAGTTAGTTGTTGAACGTACCCAGTCACCTGGACCGATTAAACCGGAGACATGCTGTGTTCTCCAGCCTGTCGGTGGAAATGTAGCAGGAGTAAAGCTTTCACTGATTTTATTTTGTGCATAACCACTGGAAATAAACAGGAGTGTGAATATTACAAATGAAATTAAGTGTAATTTTTTCATGAGATTTTCCTTTCGTAAATGTTTATAAAAAAAGAATTTTTGAAATCGGATAAATCTTAAGAATATGATCCATCCTTAACCCGTTAGTCTTTTCTTAATGGGAGAAAAAATAATTTCTTTGTTAAGAAAACAAACGAATGAAACTATGTAAATGAATTAGTTTAAATAGAAAACGGACTTTGAGATTTTTGAGTCATAAATTTAAATTTTAATTTTTAAACAAAATCTTGGATTTAAATTGTATAACTACAAAACAATTACAAGAAAAGTAATTTTTGGGGTGTTTTGTTTGGTCAAACTTTGGAAGTATCTGTTCAAAGAACTTTAATTTTAATTAAAGGTATTTTTTACTGACACTATTGTCAAGTCAATTTTTGTACGAATATGATTTCATAACATTGAACTCATTGAACCTTTAGAAACCTATTGTCCTTCATTGATCAGCTCAACAGGCTCTGCTTCGTTCCAGCTTAGATAATATTTCGGATCATTCATTTCTTTAGCAAAATTTGTCAGCTTAAGAGGTCTGAAAGTATCCATCATTACCGCTGTCTCAAGAGTTTCTTTTTTTCCAAGATTCGCCTCTACAGTTCCCGGATGAGGTCCATGTGGTATTCCATTCGGATGAAGGCTTATCGAGGCGTAATCAATTCCTTTTCTGCTTGCAAAACTGCCATCAACATAATAAAGCATTTCATCTGAATCCAGATTGCTGTGATTATAAGGTATAGGTACTGACATCGGATGATAATCAAGAAGCCTTGGGCAAAAGGAACAAATAACAAATCCGGGCGCGGCAAATGTCTGATGGATCGGAGGCGGCATATGTATCTTGCCTGTGATAGGCATGAAATCTTTTATATTAAATATCCACGGGAAATAAAAACCGTCCCAGCCTACAACATCAAACGGATGAAAATCATAGTGTATCGAAACGATCTGATCTCCCTTTTTTATCTTAACTACGAAATCTCCCTTTTCATCAAATGTCACAAGCTCTTCCGGTGCCTTGATATCCCTCTCACAGTAAGGAGAGTGTTCCATCAGCTGACCGTGTTCGTTTCGATATCTGTTCGGAGTTCTTATTGCTCCGTTTGATTCAAAAGTCAGATATCTTGCTTCATCCGTTTTATGAACAAGTTTATAAATTATTCCTCTTGGAATTACAATATAATCCCCTTCTTCAAATGGGAGATAGCCAAGGCTGCTTTGAAGTGTACCTTTTCCTTCATGAATAAAAATCACTTCATCACCGCCTGTATTTTTGTAAAAGTAATCCATTTGAGATGCAGGCCGGCAAACACTCATTACAACATCATTATTATACATTATAGGTTTTCTTCCGGAAACAGCATCGCCTTCCTTTTTAGCAGGCTTTGTCCTGAAGTGATAAGGTCTTAATGAAGCATCCTTCCATTCTTCTATGACAACTTTTTCAACTTTTGGGTCAATGCTTTTTATTTTTGCCGGAGAGTTAACATGATATGCATTGGAATATATACTATCGAAACCTATAGTGGAAAAGAGTTCTTCCTTATAAAGCGATCCATCAGGCTGTCTGAATTGTGTATGTCTTTTTTGGGGGATCTTTCCGAGCTTATGATAATAAGGCATTGTAAAAAATTTAAAGGTTTAAAATTCAGGTATAAAAGATTGATTGACAGTCACGCAACATGCTCTGAAGATTTCTTTGTAATACATTCTTCATATTCCTTCATTTCAAGATATCTTTCCGCGTCAATTGCTGCCATACAGCCTGTTCCGGCAGCAGTAACTGCCTGGCGGTAATAATTGTCCTGTACATCACCGCATGCAAAAACGCCTTCAATGTTTGTTTCACTGGTGCTTTTCTTTGTTATAAGATAACCATTCTCATCCATGTCCAGAATTCCCTTAAAGATCTTTGAGTTAGGTTCATGTCCGATCGCAGTGAAAAAACCAGAACACTCTATATTATATTCTTCATTGGTCTTAAGATTTTTAACACGAACACCTGTTACAGATCTTTTTTCTTCTTCTATTTTTCCGAGAACTTCTTCTATTACCGTGTCAAACAGAAATTTAATTTTAGGATTGCTCTTCGCTCTGTCCTGCATGATCTTGGAAGCTCTGAGCTCACTCCTTCTGTGTATGACTATCACTTCGCTTGCATGACGTGTAAGATAATTTGCTTCTTCCATAGCTGTATCCCCTCCTCCGACTACAACTACCTTCATTCCTCTGAAAAAGAATCCGTCACAGGTTGCGCAGGAAGAAACTCCATAGCCCATGAACATTTTTTCTGATTCAAGTCCAAGCCATTTTGCCGATGCGCCAGTGGACACTATGACGGTATCAGCAGTATAACATTTATCATCTTCATCCATTAACTGAAATGGTCTTTTAGAAAAGTCCACCTTTATTATATTTCTGAATACTGATTTAGATCCGAATCTGTAAGCCTGTTTTCTCATAATATCCATGAGTTCAGGTCCCATTATACCGTGCTCAAAGCCGGGATAGTTTTCCACATCAGTTGTGATCGTGAGTTGTCCTCCGGGCTGATGACCTTCGAATATCAACGGAATAAGGTTTGCTCTTCCCGCATACAATGCAGCTGTAAGACCTGCAGGTCCTGAGCCTACAATAATTACCTTGTAATGATTGAGATGCGTTCCGTTTGTTGCGTGATCCATTTTATATGTAAAATTTAAAAATTAATAAAAATATCAGCTTGGTTTGTAATACGCAATTTTTTCTTTGAGAGGTTTATTCTCCGGATTCTTTTCCAGAGAAAGTTTCCAGAATTTTATCGCATTTGAATCGTCCTTCATAGCGTTGTAAATATCGCCAAGATGTTCGAGCACAACAGCGCTGTTAGGATTGACTGCAAGAGACTTCTCAATACTGGCCTTTGCAAGTTTGTAATTTTTTAATTTAAAATATATCCATCCGATCGTATCCAGGTAAGAAGAATTTCCGGGCTCCTTTTCAATCGCGATCTTCGCCATTGCCAGAGCTCTATCAAGCTTTTGATCTCTTTCAGATAAATTGTAGGCATAATTATTCAGGATCAGGGCATTCTGCGGATCAAGCTCCAGGGCTCTTTCATAAATTTCAGAGGATTTCTGAAATTCACCCCGGGTATCATATGCAAGTGCAAGAGTTGAAAGCATTCCTACGTCATCAGGATTGATCCCGATCGCTTTTTCAAAATATGTAATTGCTTCAGCTTCTTCATTATTTCTTTGAAGTGAAAGTCCCTTGATATAATTCAAACGGTAGTCATCTGAAAATTTGTTCAATCCTTCATCGAGAATTTTCAAAGCTTCGTCGATCTCATTCTGCTGGAAATATGCAAGACCAATATTGATAAATGCTTCGCGTGAAGTATCCGCATTCTCGATAGCTTTTTCAAACTTGTCTTTATAATCAAAATCTTTTTTATTTAAAACATCAATGACACCAAGATAATAATATGGTATCCATTGCTCAGGGTAATCGTCGTTAAGTTTAAGGAAAATGTTTTCAGCAATTTCCTTTGCAGATTCGTCCTGTGAAATTAAATTATAATAAAGCTCTCCGACCTGAACCTTCTCCCAGTAGCCGAGAGAATCCTTCCCAAGCATCTTACTGAAATTTTCGAAAGCCTTGTCGCTTTCATTCTCCTTAAAATATATCTTTACAAGTTCGGTCTGCACTTCTTTATCATCAGGATTGAGCATGTAAATCTCTTCATATACTTTTCTTGCTTCGGAAGGATTATTATTTTTCATGTAAAGTGTTGCCAGGATTTTCTTAATGCCGACATTAAAGGGATCAAGCTGTAAAAGAGCTCGAAGGACTTCAGCAGCTTTTTCGTAATCCCTGTAGTTGATATAAATATCATACATTTTGTTCAGGACATCGAAATCATAACCGATCTTATTGGTTATCTTTTCATAGATAATTATAGCCTGTGCAGGTCTTTTCATTTCCTGATAAAGCCGTGCAAGAGAATAGAGTCCATAAGTATAATTGGAATCGTTCTTTATTATACGTTCATAAGTATCTATAGCTTTATCAAATTCTTTTTTGCCAATGTAGATATTAGCCAGTGTTTCAAGATAAGTTTCATTGAGAGGATCGATCTTTAACGCGTTGTTTACCTCTATTAAAGATTCATTCACTTTACCCAGTTTATAGAATACGATTGCAAGAGCATGATAAATTCCGGGGGACTGATCAAACTTTAAGGCCTGTCTGTAGTTCTCGACCGCTCCTATATAATTATTTCTCAGCTCAAGGGTTTTACCTTCTATAAAATAATAGAGAGCTTTTTCATTATCCGTAACTTCTGCTTTTTTAGTGTTTTGAGAGTGACCTGTATTAAAAGCGAAGAATATTAAGAAGATTATGAAACCGTATTTAAATAAATTTTGCAGCATTGTATACACAAAAATAGTTTTATTGAATCCAACATACAACGTACATAATTGAATCCCTTTGAAAAAAATTTCTCTTTAAGACCAGGTACCTTTCACCAACTAGTGACCATTTTGTCAAACCACTAACAATATTCAGAATATTTACGTAAATTTTTTGAAAATAGATATAAAATAGATGGCATAATGTTTGAACAACTTACAAAATATATAAAATAAAATGAATCCGGCAAAAACAATTCCATCTTGTTCCAAATGAACCGACTATCTTCTTACACTGGAGGTGGAATAAAGCTGTTGTTAGTTTAAAGGATTTGTTATTTTGTAGGTGGTTTTAAAAATCAACCTGCATCCAATAACTTAAATTAACCCGTCATGAAATCAATATGGAAAGGTGCAATCAGCTTCGGACTGGTGAACATCCCGGTCAAAATGTACTCAGCTACTCAGAGTCATACAATTGATCTTGACATGCTACGCAAAGGTGACCTGTGCGAAGTGAAATACAAAAGAGTCTGCAAGGACGATGATAAAGAAATTCCTTATGAAAATATCGTGAAAGGATATAAGTATGAAGGGGGCGATTATGTCGTGCTCACTGATAAAGATTTTGCGAGCGCATATGTCGAAAAAACAAATACTATAGACCTCGTACATTTTGTTGATGAGAAGGAGATCGACAGTATTTATTTTGAAAAACCATATTACCTTGAGCCGGAAAAGTCGGGAACAAAGTCATATAAACTTTTAAGAGAGGCAATAAAAAAGTCAAAGAAGGTCGGAGTAGCAAGATTTGTACTCAAGAACCGGGAGCATATTGCAGTTATAAAACCATTCAAGGATATCCTTATATTAAATCAGATAAGATTTCAGGACGAGGTAAGAAGCTACAGCGATCTTAACCTTCCGAAAGAAGGAGATGTTAGTGAAAAAGAGGTTGACCTTGCAATATCACTGATAAAGCAGTTAAGTGATAAATTCAATCCTAAAGAATTTAAGGATACGTATGTCCAGCAACTTAAAAAGATCATTGAGGAAAAAGCAAAAGGAAAGAAGACAGTAAGGAAGGCAGCTAAAACTCCAAAGTCAACAAGTACTAAGAGTCTGATGACTCTGCTCAAAGCAAGTGTTAAAAAGAAAGCGGCATGAGATTTAAATAGTTAATTTGTTAATTTGTTAATTTGTTAAATTGTTAATTTGTTAAATAGATGTGGTTCGTAAACCTATTAAACATATTTAACCGATTAACATAATTTAGCAAATTACAAAATCAAACATGGCATTGGAAACTTATAAAAAGAAAAGATCTATTCGGAGCCGTGCTTGGAAAGGAGTCGATGTTATAAAGTGTCTGAATATTTAGGGAAATGAATTGTCACTCATCCTCCACTTGTTGCTTTTCGATCCCTATATGACACATTGCAAAATCATATTTCACAGGATCTTCTTTATCGAACTTCTTAAGCTTCTCCGTCAGCTCAACCGCAAACTTCATGTCACATGATTTTCTTTTTACCAACCTGAGCTTTTTTGCTATCCGGTAAATGTGTGTATCGACAGGCATTATGAGCTTTGACTTATCCGCGCTTTCACTCCAGACTCCGATATCAATATCATCCTTTCTTATCATCCATCTAAAATACAAATTCAGCCGCTTGCATGTGGATTTATTTAGCGGAGAAGGGAGAAGATAATTGTAACCGCTTTTCCCGCGGACATTGTTATTAAGAACATTTGAAAAATTTGTAAGTGCATTCAGAATATTAATTTCGGAAGGATCATATTTTTCCAGAAAAAGATTTTGGAGTGAGCCGTATTTTATCAGGGCTTTTTTAATATTAATAAGGAGTAATGAAAGATCATCTTCTTTATTGAATCTGTAGAAAAGATCTTTCAGAAATTTTTTGTCTTTATGTTCAGAATAATTAGAAGTAAATTCGTGAACTTTAAAATCAATCCTTTTAAGAAATTTATTAATAAAAAAATTTATCTGATCCACCCGCCCGTATGCGTAGCAGGAAGTTATCAATCCTATGATCTCAATGTCTTTCGCATCGGGGAATTCATGGAGGATCCAGACCGGATCCCCGGAGGAATGCCTGTACTTATATTTCAGATATATCTTATCTAAATATTTTTTTAACTCTGCAGTATTCAATTAAACGCTAAATAATTCTAATGGAAAAAATTTTTATCATCGGTGACAATGAACCTTTAATGAGCGAACTGTCTGAACTTTTTACGGAAAAATATGACATAGCGGATGAACTTGATGAAACAGTTAACATCATATTTGAACTTACCAATTTCAATAAAGAAATAAAATTTAATATTCTCAATTTTATAGATGAGAAAAACTCAAAAGCTGTTCTGATATCGTCTTCACTTTGCATAAGAGCGTTAGAGCAGTCTGCAAACTCGAAGTATCCCGCACGCATTGTGGGAGCTGCTCTGTATCAGGGTTTTTCGGAAATGGCCGGCATTGAATTGTCAAAGTCAGATCTTACTTCCCCGGATAGTTATGAAAAAGCAAAAAAAATATTTGAGGATGCCGGAAAGAAAGTTTACCTCGTCACTGACAGACCGGGCATGATCTCATTAAGGATAATAAGCATGATAATTAACGAAGCTTATCTTGTACTGCAGGAAGGAACATCAAACAAAGAAGATATCGATACGGCAATGAAGCTCGGCACAAACTATCCTTACGGCCCGATCGAATGGAGCGAAAAACTCGGAGTCGAACTTATCTATAACATTCTCAAAACAATGCTGGAAGAATACGGCGATGACCGCTACAGGATCACTCCGCTGCTGAAGGAAAAGTATCTTTCGGGAATTTGAGATTTTAGATTTTAGATTTTAGATTTTAAAAAATTTGGAATTGGGGATTTCGAATTTGGAAATTTTCAAATCCAACATCCAAAATCCGAAATTCCAAATCCCAAATCGAACAAATTCCAAATCCCCGCTCCGCCCTCGCGGAGTGAGGCGAGCGAAATTCCAAATCCGAAATTCCAAATCCGAAATTCCAAATCTCAAATTCCAAATCCCAAATCGAACAAATCCCAAATCAAACAAATCCCAAATCCGAAATCCCAAATCCCAAATCCCAAATCAAACAAATCAAACAAATCTAAAATCATTCAAGGATCTCCAATATCAAATCCTTCAACACAGGTTTTGATTTGGAAATTTTTATTGCTCCTTCAAGTCTTGCAACACCCTTATCAAGCTTATGATCGGAATGAGCGAATAGTTCACAAATGACATCACCTTTTTTTACTTCGTCACCACATTTCTTTTTCAGAATGATACCGGCGAGATAGTCGATCTTATCTTCAACTTTCTTTCTGCCGCATCCAAGTTCAATCGCCGCGTAACCAAAATCCGATGCGGTCATTTCCGAAACGAATCCATCTTCTTCCGCCAGAATCTCTTTCGTATGCTTTGAACGTTTCAAGTTGGCCCAGTCCTTTACATATTCAACATCACCATTCTGAATCTTAATGATCTCGAGAAATTTATTGTAAGCGCTTTTATCCATTAACTTTTCCTCCGCGATCTTTTCCCCTTCCCGGATACTATCAGCTTTACCTCCGAGATATATCATTGCACCGGCTAAAACATTTGTCAGTTTATAGAGATCAGGCACCATTCCGCCGTTCATCAATTCGATACACTCCTCAACTTCAAGCCAGTTGCCTATCTTTCTTCCCAACGGCTGCTCCATGTCTGTAAGAACCGCGATCGCTTTCTTACCAAATT
>JBDTLQ010000092.1:0-9324 GCA_039934715.1 Ignavibacteria bacterium
AATGCGGTACACGGTTCGGACTCCTTAGAAAACGGAAAAATTGAGACAGCTTTTTTCTTTGCTGAGAGCGAACTCAATTAGCGGATATTAACATTAACCATACCCAAAATATATTTATTAACTCTTAACAACAGAAATGAAAAGAAAAATTAAAATTACCAATTATTTTCTTTTGCTTTTTTTGGTCTCTTCTGTTTTTTTCTCATTCAAAAATTATAATGATGATAAAAAACCATTACAGACAAATAATTATTTCAAACTTTCGGCCGGCGTTACATCAAATGACTACATGCCGAATACCATTATTTTCAAGCTTAAAGAAAGAAACAGAACTACCGCGAGATTAAATGAGATCGACAATGCTGCTGTTTCAGAAGCATTCAGTGATCTGAATATAACCGGTGTCTCGAAAATGTTTGCCGATGCTGTAAAGCCCGCGGCAGAACTTACACGATCAGGAGAAAAATTTGCGGACCTTTCTCTGATCTATATTGTAAAGTATAACTCATCGAAAAATATTGAAGAAGCTGTAAATGAAATTTACAGTACCGGAGAAGTTGAGTATGCACAGCCTAAATATATTCAGACAGTATCATTTACACCAAATGATCCTTCACTGGGTTCTCAGTATTATATCAATAAGATACAGGCACCTGCAGCATGGGATATTCAGCAGGGAGATCCGAATGTTGTTATCGGGATTGTTGATTCGGGAACAGACTGGGACCATCCTGATCTTGCTGACAATATTAAAATCAATAATGCTGATCCTATCAACGGGATCGATGATGACGCAGACGGATATGTAGATAATTACAGAGGATGGGATCTTGGCGGTGCGGATTATAATAACATCGTAGGGGATAACGATCCGATGATAATGGGTTCGAACAACAGTCACGGTTCACACGTCTCAGGAGATGCAAGTGCTGTTACAAATAACGGTGTCGGTATTGCCGGTACAGGTTTCAAATGCAAGATCATGGCAATTAAATGCGCTGCAGATAATGATACAAGAGCTCCGGGAGGACAGGGTTATATACTTACAGGATTCGAAGGAATTAAATATGGTGCTGACCACGGATGCGCTGTTTTGAACTGCTCATGGGGCGGTTCCGGCGGCGGACAATTTGAACAGGATGTAATAACTTATGCAACAATAAATAAAAATGCTTTAGTTGTATGCGCTGCCGGAAATGATGCTTCAAGCGCTCCGCATTTTCCTTCAGCATACAGATATGTTTTAAGTGTAGCTTCAACAACTTCATCAGACACAAGATCAGGTTTTTCAAATTACGGAAATACAATTGACGTATGCGCACCCGGCTCAAACATATACAGCACATTATATAATAATTCATATGCATCATGGGACGGAACATCGATGGCATCACCGATCGCTGCCGGAGTTTGCGCGATTGTAAAATCACAATTCCCTTCTTACAATGCTCTTCAGGTCGGAGAAAAAGTCAGAGTCACATGTGATAACATTGATGCACAAAATCCTTCATACATAGGAAAGCTCGGAAAAGGAAGAGTCAACATGTTAAGAGCTCTTACAGTAAATTCATCTGCAGTAAGATTAAGCTCGTATACTGTTTCTGACGGAAACAATAATGTTCCTCAGCCTAATGATACTTTAAGCGTAGTCGGATCATTCATCAATTATCTTGACGCGACATCAAACGTTTCGGCCGTGATAACAACCACTTCAACAGCGGTAACAATATTGAACGGTACTTCAACTTTAGGAAGTATTGCCACAATGGGCACGGCAACAAACGGATCTGCTCCGTTTGTTGTGAGAGTTAACACTAACGCTCCGGCAAATACTATTGCGGAATTCAAAGTAACTTATACCGACGGTTCTTATTCCGATTTTGAATATTTTAATGTTGTAATAAATCCAAGTTACTTCAATATGGATATAAACAAGATCACCACTACTGTTAACAGCAGAGGAAACTTTGGGTTTAATGATTATCCTACAAATGCTCAGGGTGTCGGTTTCAAACATGATAACGGTTCAAATCTCACTTATGAAGGCGGATTGATCTGCGCAGTTTCGGATACAAAAGTCTCCGACTGTGTAAGAGGAAGTGATCAGTCAATACAAAGCGCGGACTTTACCAATATCATTCCTTTTCAGATTACACAACCGGGAATAATTTCTAATCAGGACGGAAACGCAAAATTCAATGATGACGCTGCAGGAGGAAACAAGATCGGTGTTGAGATCGGACTTAGCAGTTATTCATTCACTGCAACGGCGGATGAGGATTATGTTATAATGAAATATAAAATAAAGAATACAACAGCAAGCGCTATTGACAACTTTTATGTTGGACTATTTTCAGACTGGGATGTCGGAGCAAGCGGTGCTCTGAACAAAGCTGACTGGGACGCTGCAAATCAATTAGGTTACATATGGAGAAACGATAACAACCCGGTTACATACGTCGGGATGTCACTGCTCTCAGCTGCAAATGCAAACTACTGGGCAATAGACAACGAACAGAACATCGTTGGAAACCCATGGAATATTTATGACGGTTTTACCGATGCTGAAAAATTCCAGGCTCTGTCTTCAGGGTTAGGAAGACAACAGGCAGGTGGAACAACAGGGCGTGACGTTGCTAACGTAATAGGCAGCGGACCTTATACAATTCCTGCAGGAAGTGAAATCACAGTGGTCTTTGCATTGCTGGCCGGCGATAATCTTGCTGATCTGCAGGCAAACTGCATAGCAGCAAAAACAAAATATACAACGGTCCTCGGGATCACAAACTTTAATTCAAATATTCCCGAGAAATATTCTTTATCGCAAAACTTTCCTAATCCTTTCAATCCGACCACTAAAATTAATTTCGGAATATCAAAATCAGGATATACATCATTGAAAGTTTATGATGCATTGGGTAAGGAAGTTTCAGATCTGATCAATGACAATCTTCAGGCAGGTTCTTATGAGGTTGAATGGAACGCTTCAGCATTTACAAGCGGAGTGTATTTTTACAAGATTCAAACTGAAGGATTTGTTGAAACAAAAAGAATGATATTAATAAAATAAGAGATATAATATTCAATCAAAATAAAAAGACCGCTCAGCAATGTGCGGTCTTTTTTATTTGTAAATTGTTTTTGAAAAATTCAGATCACATGTCTTCTTTCTTTCTTATTCCAATTGATCTTACCACCGCCTCTATTTCATTCTTATACTGATCAAAAAATTGTTTTCTCACCGATGCTCTCAGTGAAAGCTTTTCAGTCCCGAGCTTATTAAAAATATAAAACCTGTATTCCGTGAAACCGGCAAGTGTTTTCGGCTCCTTTGAAAACGCGCTTAATGTAGAGTCATTCATCTTAAACTCGGTTTTAAAATCCTCTGCATTGTAATCTTTATTCTCATTATCCAGAAAAATAAACATCGTCATCGTGCCCGGCTGCTCAGCGGTGGTATCCGTAAGGACAACACCTTTAAAGTCCGTTTCATTTTTATTTATATCCCTTTGATCTGTAAGTTTCCAGTTCTTTGGAAAATTCATCGCGAGACCGATATCATTTTCACTGAAATTATTCTTGAGTGAATCCGGTATCTCATAGGCCAATGCCGTAGTATCGGCTGCCGTAGAATCCGTATCAACTGTCTCATCCACTAATTTACGGAGTGAGTCAAGCTCTCTCGTGAGATTCGCCTCTACTGAAGAATCAAGCTTAACATCTTCAGTTTCTTTTTTGGGGCGTGTTATTGAAGGAGGTCTGATAGTTTTTCTCGGGGTTATCTCCCTGTTTGGTTCTGTCTTTGTTTCAGGAGGAGGAATTATCTCTTCAATTTTGGGTTTGTTCGGATCTTCAACATCTTCAATTTTTATTTTCGGATCCGGCAGATCCTGAAGCACTATCAATCTTGTAGGTTCTTCGGTGGTAGTTTCTTTTGTCTTTTTGCTTATTGTATAAAATGCGAACGCCGCTGCAACTGAATGCAATATGATGGCGGCAACTATACCGATCGTTAAGTTTTTTCGTATTAATTTTCTTAAAGAATCAAACGGGTTTTGATATCCGGCTCCCTCATCAACAGGATATTCGTATCCCTCGGCTCCGAATCCAGAATAGTCCGGAGGTCTGATCAGATCGACAACTTCCGGATTTGGAATTAAAATGGATTTGCCGTCTTCAGTTTTTGCCGCACGATCCATTGAGCCCGGAGGCTCTATGGAAATTGTTATCTCTATTTCCTGAAGAGTGTTTTCGGATTTCGGTTTTAGAATTATCTTATTGCTTTGCGTCTGTGTAAGGATCTTTTTATCTCTGACCGTTGATTCTATCCTTATTATCTTTGCCGTTAAAATTTTTATCTTTAATAAATTTTCATTTATTAAATTCAGCTGGTAATTGCTTTTGAAAACTTCATCTTCTTTACTAACTTCGGTTCCGCTTTCTTCCATTGTATCAGTAACGGGTTCATCTGCATGATCATTTTTATTTTTCGAATCCGCACTTTCGTTGATCTCATCAATGGCAATAAAAACCTCAACCTCTTGTATGTTGTAATTAATACCAGGATGCAGATTTATTTCATTGCTCTGAGTTTCCGTTGAAGCTTTATCTTCTTTAACGGTAGAATTGATCTTCACTCCCCTGTTTGTACTGACAACAACCTTCAGGAGATTCTCATCAATAAGACTTATCTGATAATTGCATTCTTTGGATTTTGAAATTGTTTTTTGGATCTCCGCTGGCTGAAGCTCTTCAGGTTTGTAAGATGTTTCAGAATTTTTCTCTGTACCGGATTCATCTGAAACTGAATCCACGAAAGGTACCTGCTCCTTTAATTCTGTGCTTTCCAAAGGAATGCCTGAAGAGAATTCTTCCTTCGGATCCTTAATCTCTAATTCTTCATTATCCCGGGTCTCTGAATTTGTGCCGGATCGGGTAAGCTCATCTTTTTCCGTTTCGGGATCTTCATTCTCAGAAGTGGGATCATAGGGACTTTCTGAATCTTTTTGTAGAATTTCCTTATTTTGCGGTTTATTTAGAGGAGTTTCTCCGTCTTGAAATTCATCCGGATCGGGATTTATTTTATTATCTGACATTATTTTTTATCAAAATTAATTTAGAAAACTTATTTTAAACAATAAATTCAAATATATATTATATGAATATTATTCTTTTTATTTTGCCTAAGTTGTTTAAAACCGGTCTAAGGATTTAATTGTCATATATAGGAATTTGTTCCCCGGATTTAAGATTTTTTCCTGTATACAGTTTTAAAAAACTTAAAACCAATACTGCCATAAAGACGTATTGTCCATTGACCGACCCTCATTCAAGCAGCAGAATAAATTGAGCATAAAAGATTATATATCGTCCGGAATTATTGAACTATATGCTTCGGGAAATCTTGATGAACAAGAATCCCTGATTGTCGAAGACATGATCAGAAAAAACCCTGAAGTTAAAAGTGAGTACGAAAAGATCCAGAATACATTATATGTTTCAGCTTTTCCTTATCTGAAAAAACCTTCGGAGAATATTAAGTCATTAATACTTGGAAAAATTCAGGACCGGAAGGCTCCTGTTAAAAGTGATAGTCAGAGAAGAGATAGCCTGAGAAAAGATATCAATGTACAATACCACGGAAAACCCGGAACGGCAACCCGTTATCTGATGGCAGCCAGTATCGCTTTTTTACTGCTAAGTATTGGAACAAATTTTTTCCTCTGGACAAAATTAAAAGACGCAAAAACCGAACTCGCGATTCTTTCGGATCAAAAGAAGATCATTGTACAGGAATATGATGCAGTGAACAGAAAACTTGACCAGGCATCAAAGGATATGGAGATCCTCAAAGACAGAGATTATAAAATGGTAGATCTCAAAGGTCTCGAAAAATCTCCGAACTCAAATGTACTCGCTTTCTGGAATCCGGAAAATAAAAAGCTCTTTGTAAAGGTTGTAAACCTTCCGGTTCCGCCGCCCGACAAACAGTACCAGCTGTGGGCTTTGAGCAACGGCAAACCTATTGACGCGGGAATGATGGATGTGGATCCCTCAGATAATAGCCTGCATGAAATGAAAAGCATGGATGATGCGCAGGCTTTTGCGATCACACTTGAACCTAAAGGAGGAAGTGTGAATCCGACAATGGACCAGATGTATGTTTTGGGTAAATTATAGATCCGTTAACATTAAAAATATCAGCCATGAACTATTTAAAATTTATCAAAATTACACTGCTAGTGCTGTGTGTTACAGTTGTTGCTCTGCTGATCGTTAAAAATTTTTACAGACAGGATTGTGATTCACTAAAGATAAAAAACAGGAAGGAAAAAAATGAGAAGCCTGTGATAAAAAATGTGAATGCTTCAGATCTTGCTCCGGAAATCATGAACTCCGGTCAATGGATCAATACAGAAAAAGAAATTACATTCGCAGATCTCAAAGGAAAGGTAGTCGTAATTGAATTCTGGACTTTCGGATGCTACAATTGCGTCAACACTCTTCCATACCTTAAGAAATGGTACGATAAATATAAATCGGATGATTTTGAAATGATCGGAATTCATTGTCCGGAGTTTGATAATGAACGGGATTTTGAAAATGTAAAAGAAAACACCCAACGGCTTGGAATAAAATACCCCGTCCTTACGGATAATGAATTCTCAGTCTGGAAAGAATATGATGTGCATGCATGGCCTACAATTTTTATTATAGATAGAAAAGGCGAGATCCGTTACAAAAAGGTTGGTGAAGGAAAGTATGATGAGATGGAGCAAAAGATCAATGAACTCCTTAACGAAAATTTTACAAACGAAATTAAAAATTAAATTTTAGCAATCACTCAAGTTCCGAATCTTAAATTCCAAATCCGAATTCACCCGCTTCGCCAGCCTTGCCGCGAGGCAGGTTTCGCGCAGCGAGGCGAGCAAATCCCAAATAACTAAGATCCAAAATCTAAGATCTAAAATTAGAAGAAAGCTTTCACCTCGGCTCTTCCCGAATGAATCACTCTAGCTCCTGCTTCTGATCTGCCGTCATAGTTAAAGGTTGCCTGCAGATTCTTACTGATGCTGTAATCAAAAAATGCTCTCCATAAAAAACTTTTTCCTTCCTGCCGTCCGTTAGTGAGTTCATATGGAAATGTTATCGCCGAGTTGCTGAGCAGCACCTCGTCTCTTTCGATCTCAAGACGCAGCCTTCCCAGGAATGTGAATGAATAAATAAATCTTATTATCTGCTGGTTGATGTCTGCCTGCGTTGGAGCAAATGGAAACCTGTCAATCGCTCTTATAAAGTTCAGCTGAAATCCGCTTTCAATCTGCTGAACCGGCCTGTATGAAAAATCCGTAAGCACCCCGTCTGATTTTATGTCACGGTTTCTTACCGAGGTTAATGGAGCGGAATTCCTGTCAAGAATATTTGCATACTCAAAAAGTGTCGTGAAATCTTTTGTAAGTCCGAGCTTTAACTTCAATGACTTTGTAATTCCAAGCAGCCTTTCATTTCCGCTGACAAACTGGTTGAAGTTTTTTTGCTCGATGTATCTGAACTTGAGTGAATACAACGGATTGAATTCAAAAAAATTAATGTCCTGCTGAAACAACTGCGTTCCAATCAATGTGTTCGAATCATTTTGAAATGTATTGAAGTGGAGAAAATAAATATTGTCGCTATTCGGATCCTTGCTCTTCTCTTCTGTTCTGAAATAAGTTTCAGTAGATGTATTTCTGATTACCTCTGAAAGAAAACCGCTTCCATTGATGTGAAAGAATCGCTCCGGCTTTAAAGTAAATCTGACCGAAGTGTTCAAAGCAGTAACAGGAAACAATTCACTTGTAGGTCTGTTGATGCGGATATAATTACCATCGTTAAAATTTGTCAGCTGAAATTCATTTTCATCCTTAAAGCCGTTTCCATTCAGATCGCCAAGATAAACATAATTTCCTTCCCCTACCCTCACTTCTACAAACACCTTTTCTATCTTAGCCTGTCTTTCACTTGTAATGTTGTAAAAAAAATCGGTCATCAAAGCGCTGCTGAATGGGTCAACTCTGGTCTGCCAGTTTACAAGCAGTGTGTTATCATTTGTATTTGATTCCGAAATGAATGCATCAGTAAAGGTTTTTTTCCTGAATGTCATTTCAAGTAAAGTTGAAAGCCAGTTGAGTCCTCCGTACCTCACACCAAAGGTCTGTGTAAATGAATTCGCCTGATCCAACATTACACCATTGAGAGGAATGTTATCATCCCTGTAACCAAATTCCCCGTAAATATTCAGATTGTAAAAATTATTTAAAATAATTCTTGGCCGTAATTCAAAAAATGAAAAGCTGCCTGATTCCAGACTGTCGCCTGTAGAGCCCTTTATATTATTCTTCTTGTTTTCCTGATTGAAATCAAAACGGAGCTCCAGACTCGGACTGTCAAAAGAACTTGTACCGAGAAATTTTCTGTAACCCGCACTTGCAAATTGTCTGATCCATCTGCTCTTCAGATTGAAAATTGAATAATCACTGTTGATCAATTCGAATTTGTAATTTAAATCCGGGAGCTTAAGCGAATCATCCCTTAGGATCAGATCGGCAACTGTCCTTAAAGAATTGAACTGGTCACCGCGCAATAGCTGTCCAAAGGTTGCTTTCAGATCCATGTAATTTGAAGGAGCAACTCTTAAAGTTGCTTCGTGCAGATCTTCAGTAAGACGGTTTGTGTCCTGTATGTCATACTGCCTGTAAAACTCTACGGGGTTTACACGTTCAAGCGGCTCAAATACTTTGTTAACCAGTTTTTCCTTTAGCGTCAGTTCAAATGTCCTAAGCTTCATTCCGAGCAGATTGAAATTATATTTATTTACTCCCAATGTTCCGTATAGTGCGACACCGTTATTGTTGTCATCACTCAGTGTTGAAAATTTATTTGCATCCAGCGTTGAGACAGCTGACTCCAGATCAAGTGTAAATTCTCTTGCAGGCGAGGATAGATAATTCAGTTTAACATCCGCCACCTGATACGCGTTTGGAAGCGGAAGAAAAACTATCGTGTCATAACTTCCCTGGCTTGGCCCGGCAAAATTGTACTGAAGCTGACTTTGCTGCAGGTAATTGCCTTTCCCCTGTCCGACAGATGAGAACGTGATCTGATAAAGCGCGTTGGAATCGTTCGGCAGATATTTGTAATATGTGATAGTGCTTTTTCCTATTACCGTATCAGCCTTTGCATACAAGCCAAGTCCCTGCCCCGTTGAATCTCTTCCAACAAATGTAACGCCCGACCTGATCGCTTTAAATTTATCATCACCGGCGTTTACAAGTATCTGCTTGT
>JBDTLQ010000093.1:0-9288 GCA_039934715.1 Ignavibacteria bacterium
AAGGTAGAATCATAGGTACATGGAAGCGAAGCATAAAGAATGATAAATTGTCAGTTGAATTAAACCCTTTCGAAACACTAAGCCGTTCGCGGAAGAGTGCAGCTGATATTGAGATGAAGCGATATGCTGATTTTTTACGGATGAAGTTATGAATATTTTAATTTAAAAGACTACACAGCATTAAAATTCTTTGATAAAAAAAATAATACACCGATGAATAAATCCGCACACATACTAAATACTTCATCTAACCTGCTGGGATTTTGTCTGATAGTTCTTACATCACTCAAGATCTCAAAATACAGTGAGATCACGATTATAGATGAACTTACGGGTATTGCATCAATTTTTTTAACGGCCAGCAGCATTTTTTCTTTCCTGTCAATCCGTACAAGGAGTGAATTGCTTGGTTCTAAATATGAAAGAATAGCTGATATAATTTTCTTAATTGCTTTACTCTTAGTTTTTACAATAACCTTTTTGATAGCTTTCACTTTTCTGATTTGAACCCTAAGCAATTTTTTGATATGAATGAATGGATAAAATATCCTTTAACACTCAGAGGAGAAAACGTAGAGCTTGTTTCACTCGAAAGATCTCACTTTGACGATCTTAAAGATCTCGCAAAAGAAAAGCGTATCTGGGAATTTTATATAGTGGCTTTTTCTGATCCCGACAAATTCAATGAATTATATGATGAAGCTCTAAAGGAAAGAGACACCGGCAATCAGTATCCGTTTGTAATAATTCATAAGAAGGAAAACAAAATTATCGGCAGCACAAGATTTTTAGATGTACAGAAAGAGAACAGAAAGCTTGAGATCGGCTGGACATGGCTGCATCCGGATTACTGGTCTACAAATGTAAACACTGAATGCAAACTTTTGATGCTTACTTTTTGCTTTGAAGGACTTAATACCTGCCGTGTTCAATTCAGGACAGATGAAAAAAATTTACGTTCCCGGAAAGCAATTGAAAAGACCGGAGCTAAATATGAAGGCACGATAAGGAATGATATGATCCGTGATAATGGAACAAAAAGAAATTCAGCTCTCTTCAGCATTACGGATGATGAATGGGCTGATGCCAAAAGCAAACTTCAGCAACTTTGTCACTCAGTAAAATGAAATTAATAAAACACCGATGCGTGTCTACCAGGACCTCGTCGAATTTATACTGTTGATACTTGTATTGTAAGAATTTATCATGCCGTTATAACTATCCACAACTTCGTTATATTTAAGTTTGTATTCACTTTCGTTTTTCGTGCTCCCTTCTTCAAAAAAGTCTTTGCCACTTTCAATAAATTTATCCGCGGTCTTCAGGAAATAATCTTCAAAGTTGTATTTCATGTACTTTGTCCTGTCAGTGAACTCAGCATTTAAAACATCCCGCTTATTATCAATCACTATCTTTTCAAATTCAATCAGACTGTTCTTCGCTGAAGAGAGGTCGCCTTTAAATTCAACTTCTTTAAAGCTTTCAAAAAAGTTTTCAGCTCCGTCGAGAATATTTCCATAAGCATTGAGCATAACAGTGGATGAACGTTCATTGGGATCCGAAATAGAACTAGGATCACGTACATCCCTTTTGGGTTTATATTTTTTCAGGATGCCGGAGAATTTATCATATGCTGCTTTATATTTTTCATAGGATACTTTCATTTCATCATCATACTCATGTACATGTGAAAGATCTTTTTTGTATTCGTACTTTGAATAATAATCCGATACTTTCTGAGCCACAGGATAAAATCCCTCCATCGCTGTTATCAGGTTTGTAAAATCAGCTTCGATCTCATTCTTCATTTCTCCGGCTGCATGAAGCTTTGAAAGCGGACCCCCGTCGAAATACGATCGCTTGTATTCTTTTATTGTCCTCTCAAGAGTTTGTACTGATATTGAAAGAGTTATGGGTATGATCAGAGAATTCTTTGTGATCGAGGATGGTTCGGGAATGCTGCTGTTGTAATCCCTGTAAACGTGTTCACCTGCATCCTGAATCTTATTCATCACTTCGATATACTTGTTATAGAAATTCATGTCTTCATCTGAAGTTGATTCACGCATATCTTCCTTACTGTCTTCGGTTGAAGTCACATCTTCCTTTTTGCCCGAGGAAAGTTTTTCTTTCAGCTTTGTTACAAATGAACAGCTTGTAAGCATCATTATTACTATGATAAGCGAAAGTATGAATTTAGTATTTTGCATTTTAAAAACCTTTATATTGATTTGATGAATTTGAATGCAAAATATCTTAATAATATTTTAATTGCAATAAATTTTATCAATATCTCTCTACTTTAGTTTTTTTAATTTACCGGGAGGAATTAACATATTCAGGGCGAACTGTCACATCGAACTTGATATACAGAATTTTTATAATTAATTTTCTTTCTAAATGAAATGACAACTATTTTGAAATAGTTAATTTTTAAAATTATTGTGAAACCAAATAAGTGGTGTAAATTAAAAGTTGCCGATGATCAGAAAGAATACATTGCTCTGCTTTCACACCTTCCTTTAAAAAAGCATTGGTCAATTCCTTCAGTAATAAAGAATACATCGATAATAGATAAGCAGCTGCGCGAAACCAAAGGACTTATCGGTTTTGCCTTTCAGGCAGAAATAATAAAAAAACAATTCTGGACTTTGTCCGTATGGGATGACAGGACATCCTTAAATGACTTTGTATCGAAGATACCACACAGTGATGTTATGATAACACTGGCTCCGCATATGAGGCAGACAAAATTTACAGAGTGGAGCATTAAAGGTTCAGATCTTCCTCCAGATTGGAATGAAGCTAAAAAACTTTCTGCTATTATGGTAGACGGATATCAGCTGAAATAATTTTTATAAAATTTTCATTCTGTTAATTTTTAAATTAATATTATGTCTGTTGAAAAGAATAAAGAGGTCGTAAAGAATTTTATTGAACTGGTCAATGAAAAGAAATTTGATGAGCTCCGGGATTATTGCTCGGAAGATTTTACTCTGGATGGTTCATCCATGGGGGTTATTAAAGGTCTGAATAATTTTATTCGTGCCAACTCAGAATCCGGAGGAGGAAAAACTTTCCCGGATTTCAAGACTATCATTCTTGACATTATTGCTGAAGCAGATCTTGTGTCTGTGCGCTATGAAATGAATGCTACACACTCCGGAGAATTTATGGGAATTGCAGGTACCGGGAAAAAAGTTAAATGGAATGCAATGGTATTTTATCAGATCGAAAACGGAAAGATCTCAAAGGGCTGGCTTGTTGATGACCTGATCGGATTGATGAGACAGATCGGTGTAAAAGAAGTTCCTCAGGATCCTCCGCAAAGATAAATAAGTTTGTACTTTTTTTATAACTTCATGTAATTTCAAATAGAATATTTATACAGTTCCTGATAATAAGGCAAACATTCTTCATAAAGAGGTTTAAGGTCTTCCGGCAATTCCCTTCTGCTTGTTTTTTGCTTTTCAAAACCGGTAGAGTTGTGAACATTCTCATACCAGTACTTTGCCCATACACCGTCTTCCTTACGCGAACCCGCTTCCCAGTTAAGCATTTTTTTTTCAAATGAAATTTCTAAAGCATCGCATAATTTTCTCAGTGCAGTCTCAGGGTCTTTAAGGATACTTCCGGAATCAATTATCTTTGGAATTCTTCCGGCAACACTAAGCTTTTTGAATAATTCATATTGTCTTTTGATCCCCGTATCGCGCATTGTTACATCCGGAAGTACCTGAGCCAATGAACTGATCAGCTGCTTCGGGTCTCTTATTAAAAAAACATTGGTTACCTTTTCAAGAAATGATTCATCAAGTTCAATCAAATGATGTGTCATCTGTTTCATAAAGATCACATCTTCATCATGATCACCGAGAATTATTTCACTCACAACTTTCTCACCGTCATTTTTCATACCGGCAATTACCACATCCCGGCCCGGATGATCCGCTCCGGAACGAATGAGATAATGCGCGTACAATGGTTCATCAATTACCTTAGTATCGCTCCTTTGCGCGAATGAATACATGAGCGCGGTAGAAATATTACGAGGCGATGACCAGAGACAAATGCGTTTCATATTAGTATTTAGTATTTAGTATTGAGTATTGAGTAGTTGGTATTAAGTATTAGGTATTAAGTAATAAGTAAATTAAATATTAAGTATTAAGTTACCAGTATTGGCATTAAATCTAAAATCAAAGATCTAAAATCAGATAAATTCCAAATCCGAAATCGTCATTCCCAAATTCTTTAGACTTTCCTCTCCTTCCAGTACAACTCCCCTCTCCTGAAAGAAATGTAAGATTTCATTCCAATATAAAAAAACATTATCATATGTGCCGGATATAAGATCACATTCATTAAAATATTTTGGTTGCCGATCAATGAAACAATTACTCTTTGTATCAATATGACTGCTATTAAATATAAATAGATACTTTTTTGAAAAACCAGTATCAGCGGCAGTAAATAACTTAATGTCAGAATAGTTATGTAAGAGATATGCTGCCAGCCCGGAAGTTCAGATGCAGCATACGCATTTTTATTAAAGCCGGCGATTGCTTCTTTGAATCCTTTATACATTCTGCATTCAACAAGTTTGTATCCGATCAGGATTATTGTTTTGTATCCTTTCGTCTTAAGAAACTTTCCGAGCTCAAGATCTTCAACTATTTTATCTCTGACACTCTCATGTCCGCCTGAGTTGAAGTAAGCATCTCTTTTCCAGAGCATGAACTGACCGTTCGCGGCTGAGTAACGATCTCTCTTGCTTGTGTAAACTTTCCTTACCGGAAGAAACGAAATAAAGAACCAGTACAAAACAGGAACGATCAGCTTCTCTCCGAATGTCTTAGTTATCTGTTTTGGAAAGACTGAAAGCATATCAGTATTATATTTATCCATTGCAGTCAGTGTTGAACCGACTGCATTTTCCATTAACCGCACATCGGCATCGATGAACAGCAGATATTCACCTGAAGCATTTTCAGAAAGCTGTTTGCAAGCCCAGGTTTTTCCAAGCCAGTTGTCCGGAAGTTCTTTTCCTTTAATGATATTTATTCTTTTATCTTCTTCAGCAGCTTTCATAGCGGATTCAAAAGTACTGTCATTTGAATTATCATCAAGAACAAAGATTTCTATGTTGCTATATGATTGCATCATTAACAGTTTGAGGCAATCTCCGATATTATCCTCTTCGTTTCTTGCCGGAATAAGTATCGACACAAGCGGATCCTGATCTTCAGGAGCTCCGGCCGCCAGGCGCGGCGCTGTAAATAAATTATAAACTGAAATCATCAGATTGATCAAAGGAAGGATCGAGATCGCTACGAACAATATCATGTGTATAGTCTTTTCAAAGTGAATACTTGTGTCTTTGCTAATTTATTGTTCATGCTTTTATGATAAATGTATTTTGCAATTTTACTTTTATCATTGAGCGAAGCAAGATAATTTAGAATAACCTTAACATAGGATGTTTGTAATGAGATAAGGTGGCTAGTTGATACTGAATAATAGAGTTAAAATTCACCAATCGTTAAACCTGTTTCTCATCGACTCTGTGATAATCTTTCTTTTTAAAGAATTGATAAACAAAGGCATATTCGGTATTTTAGCATGTGAAAGTAAGCTATAAGTCTTCCGGCGTTAACATTACAGAAGCGGAAGCATTCGTAGATAAAATAAAACCCCTCACTAAAAAAACTTTCACCCAAAATGTTTTAAGAGGCATTGGAAATTTCGGTGCTTTCTACAAAATAGAAAAAAAGTTCAAAGATCCTGTTTTAGTTTCCAGCGTTGATGGTGTAGGAACCAAACTGAAGCTCGCGTCCGATCTAAGGAAGTTCGGTACTGTCGGAGAAGACCTTGTAAATCATTGTGTAAATGATATTGCGGTCTGCGGTGCTGTTCCGCTTTTCTTTCTTGATTATTACGCGACCGGAAAGCTCAGATCGAAAGACGCGGTGGAAGTTGTCAGAGGAATTGCAAGAGGGTGTGTAAATAATAACTGTTCACTGATCGGCGGGGAAACTGCTGAGATGCCGGGTATTTATTCCGGGAATGATTTTGATCTCGCAGGTGCGATCGTTGGGATCGTTGAGCAAAGTAAAATATTAAATTCCGAAAATGTTAAGAGAGGTGATGTCCTTATCGGACTAAGATCAAGTGGACTTCACACAAATGGATATTCGCTCGTAAGAAAGATCTTTGACAGCAATAGAAAGCTCAGGCAATTTAATCATGAGCTAAAAAGCACTATCGCGGAGGCTTTGCTGAAAGTTCACAGATCCTATTTGAAGATCATTCAAAGTTCTCTTGCAAAGTTTAAAATTAATTCCATCTCACATATCACAGGAGGCGGGATCATTGGAAATACAAAAAGAGTAGTTCCTAAAGATCTCAAAGTAGTTGTTGACTGGAAGTCATGGAAAAGGCCATACATATTTGATTTAATACAAGCAAAGGGGAATGTTTCGGAAGCAGATATGCGAAGGACTTTTAATTTAGGGATAGGATTGATATTTATAGTTTCAAAAGATGTTTCGGTGAAGCTAACGGATTTTTTGAGATCAAAAAAAGAGAAACCTGTAATCATAGGATATATAAATTAACCCCGTTATTTTCTTTAACACAATTCTTGTCAAACAAAAGAAATTAATAAAAAAATTATGAGCCACAAAATTGAACAAAACATAGTAATGCAAAGCGGCATCAATGGAAATCATTTTGACCTCAATGTTAGCCCAAAGAATGTACAAAGCACTCTTAAAAAATTTATGCTTGTAGATGGTTTCGACATAACCATCGATCTGAATAAATCCGAAGGTTCATATCTTTACGATTCAAAGCATGAGAGGAAGCTGCTCGACTTTTTTACTTTCGTCGCCTCTAATCCTCTCGGAATGAATCATCCAAAATTGAATAATGAAAAATTCATAAACGAGATCGGCAGGATCGCGGTCAACAAGCCTTCGCTTTCGGATATCTATACAGAGATACAAGCTGAATTTGTTGAAACATTTTTTTTAATTGCGGTGCCTGAATATTTTAAGTATTCTTTCTTTGTTGAAGGAGGCGCGATGGCTGTTGAGAACGCGCTTAAAGCCGCGTTTGACTGGAAGGTCAGAAAGAATTTCGCTAAGGGATACAAGGAAGAAAAGGGGCATCAGGTAATCCATTTCAAACAGGCTTTCCACGGAAGAAGCGGTTATACAATGTCATTGACGAATACTGATCCGGCAAAAGTACTTTATTATCCGAAGTTTAACTGGCCAAGAATAGATAATCCGAAAGTTACATTCCCATTGAATGAAGAGAATCTGAAACAGGTCATCCTTGCTGAGCAAATAGCGATCGATCAGATCAAAGACGCTATAATTAAAAACAAAGATGATATAGCATCAATATTACTGGAACCGATACAGGGAGAAGGCGGTGATAATCAGTTCAGGAAAGAATTCTTTTTACAACTAAGACAGATCTGCGATGAGAATGATATAATGCTGATATTTGATGAGGTTCAGACAGGTATCGCGCTTACGGGAAAATGGTGGGCACACATGCATTTTGTACAGCCTGATCTGATTTCATTTGGTAAGAAGACACAGGTCTGCGGAATACTCAGCACAGGAAGAATTGATGAAGTTGAAGAGAATGTTTTTCATAAACCCAGCAGGATCAATTCGACTTGGGGCGGCAATATGGTTGACATGAAAAGGTTCAAGAAAATTCTCGAGATCATTCAGGAAGAAAAGCTGGTATCAAATTGTGAAGTGATGGGAAAATATTTGCAGGACAAGCTTGCGGAATTAAGTCAGAAGCATCCCGATAAAGTTTCAAATACCAGAGGTCTGGGATTATTCTGCGCGTTTGATTGCGCCGATGCAGAAATGAGAAATAATGTAAGTACAAAGGCTCTTGAAAATAATCTGATCATACTTGGCTGCGGTGAGAAATCGATCCGCTTCAGACCGCCGGTGAATGTAACTAAAGATGAGATCACGCAGGGTGTGGAAATTCTGGATAAGGTGCTTAAGGAGATTTAATATTTTTTTTACCACTGAGGCAAAGAGGCCCAGAGTTTTATTTTCTCAGTTTAATATATTTAAATTTTAACGGCAAAGTTTCGTAGATTTAATGAGACTCTGCTATATTTTTTTCAATAACAAACAAACACAATTTTCATATCTTTAATTTATTGATGGCTGATTCAGATTATGACCTGTTCCTGAAAAACCTTTCAAAACATATTAGCCTTGATGAAAAAGACATCGAAATTTTTACTTCAGCTTTTAAACTGAAAAAAGTAAAGAAGAGTGAATTTCTGCTGCAGACAGGCGATGTCTGCCGGTATGAATATTTTGTAAACAAAGGTTGTCTCAGGACATATACAATAGATCCGAATGGGTTCGAGCATATCTTAATGTTCTCTGTTGAAGACTGGTGGGCAGGTGACATGTACAGCTTTCTCACTCAAACTCCCGCGTTGTTTAACATTGATGCACTCGAAGAAAGTGAAGTGTTTCAGATCGATTATCCTTCAATTGAACTGCTTTATAAGAAAGTGCCCAAGTTCGAAAGATATTTCCGCATCATTATTCAGAATTCCTTTATCACTCAGCAGCGCAGGATAATTCAGAACATCTCCTCAAGCGCTGAAGACAGATTCCTGCAGTTCAAAAATAAATACCCGGATCTCATTGAGCGCATTCCACAGAAACATATTGCCGCATATCTTGGCATCACACCCGAATTTTTCAGTGTTTTAAGAAAAAAACTCGAAAAGAAATAATTCTTTTTCTTAACTTAATCTACATTAATTTTTTCGCTCTGGAGTTTCTATATTTTTGTACAACTAATTTTCAAACTTTAAAAAACAAAAATCATGAAACAGAGAATATTCAGAACCAACAATGACTGGACGGGTTTGATATTAAGAATGACGTTAGGAATTGTAATGTTCCCTCACGGAGCGCAGAAGCTGCTCGGTTGGTACGGAGGAAACGGATTTTCAAATTCAATAAATTACTTTACAGAAATGGCGCACCTTCCATTGATCATAGCATTCCTTGTTATAGTCATTGAATTCTTCGGATCACTTTCATTCATAGCAGGATTCGCGAGCAGGCTTTGGTCGGTGTCAATGATAGTGATGTGAAAGGCGAAATACGCGATGTTACGCTGGTGGAAAATCCACGAAGATAGTAGACAAAACACAGGCCGACAACCAGCGCAGCATGGGGCAAGACCGTAGTGCAGTGATGCGTGCCAATCGTCGAGCCT
>JBDTLQ010000094.1:0-9217 GCA_039934715.1 Ignavibacteria bacterium
TGAGTATTGAGTATTGAGTATTGAGTATTGAGTATTGAGTATTGAGTATTGAGTGTTGAGTATTGAGTGTTGAGTTTTGAGTACCGAGTATTGAGGTCATAGATAGAAGGTATTAAGTAATAGGTAATTAGGTTGTACGCTGTCAACACGTCCGATACTAAATACCTAATTCACGTTACACGTTACACGTTACACAATACACAATGATTGAAACAAGCATTGATTACCGGGTACTTTACGCTCACACAGACAAGATGGGTGTCGTGAACAATGTCAGATACTTTGAATACTTTGAAGCCGGCAGAAATGATTTTTTGAGAAAGCTCGGCTTTCCTTATACTGAACTTGAAAAGGAGAACGTCGGGCTGCCGGTGATCGAGGCATACGCGAAATTTATTTCATCGGCAAAGTATGATGACGTTATTATTATCAAAACATTCCTGAAGAAAATACCTTCAGTAAGATTTACGATAGAATATGAAATAGTCTGTGATGAAAAAATCATTGTGACCGGCTTCACGATCCATGCATTCGTGGATATTTTGAAAATGAAACCGACAAGACCTCCCAGGCATTTTACCGACCTTATTAAAAGCAAATTTTAACAAATTGAATTACTACAAAGATTTTGATCTCAAAGAAGCGGGAAGACTGATCAGACTCGCTTTGATGGAAGACATAGGAAAAGGAGATGTGACTTCCGAACTCCTCATTTCCCCCTATTCAAATTCAAAAGCGGAATTACTGATAAAAGAAAACGGAATAATAGCCGGACTAAAGATCTTTGAATATGTGTTCAGTATCATTGATAAGAAAATTAAGGTAAAATTCAAAACGAAAGACGGACAGAAGGTCAGAAAAGGAGAAGTAATCGGTAGCGTACAGGGAAATACAAGAAAATTATTGAAAGGGGAGCGGGTTGCTTTAAATCTATTGCAGAGAATGAGCGGGATCGCGACTTATACAAACTTTCTTGTCAGAAAATTAAATAATAATAGTATAAAGATTATTGATACGCGAAAAACAACACCAAATCTGAGAATATTTGAAAAGCTTGGCGTACTTACGGGAGGTGGTGAGAATCACAGATTTGGATTATATGATATGATACTGATCAAAGATAATCATATTGAAGCAAACGGTGGAATAAGCAAGACGCTCGATATACTGGCAGCCCGGAAAAAGAAGTTAAAACAAATGATCGAGATAGAAGTAAAGAATATTAAGGAGTTTGAACTTGTAGTTTCTAAAGGAAGAGATATTATTAGTAGAGTAATGCTGGACAACTTCAGGCTTGAGAATGTCAAAAAGGCTGTTAAACTGAATAATAATTTATTTGAGATCGAGATATCTGGAGGGATCAATGAAAAAAATATTTCGAGGTATAGAAATATTAAGGGAATAGATTTCATATCGATAGGCTCTGTCACTCATTCAGTGAATTCAATGGATATCTCATTGAATTTTATTACTTGAATATGAGTGATTATAGTTATAATTTGAGAAAATTTTTTTATTAAAATATAAACCCAACATTATGAAAAGAAAACTTACAACTCATATCAGCTTCTTATCTGCTTTAGTAGTGTGTTTATCGTTACTATTTGCCTGCGGCGGAAAGAAGGAATCTGCAGGAGATGATACAAAAAAGGAAGAAACAAAGAAGGAGCAGACCAAGACTGAAACCACAACGACCAGTTCATCAGGAGGTAATAATTTGTATTTTGTGGAAGAATATACAAAAGACGGTCAGGAAGTTGGCAAGAGTGAAAAGTTTTTCATTAGTCCAAAAGGCGGATACATAACCGCGATGTTAAAAACCGATAAGCCTATCGGAGTGGGCTCAGTTGATGTAAGGCTTGAAAGAGAAACACTGGATGGTACTGATATTATCGATACCATGCCGTATGATGTTTCGCCTGAGAAGAGTTATTTCTTTTTTGACAAAGTAACCTTCTATAAATCAGGAGACTATAAAGTCACCGTTTTCAAAAAAGACGGTTCCCCGATTGCCACCGGCAAGGTCAGAATTGAGTTCGAATAAAAAAAATAAATAAATATAAAAAGGAGAAAAAAATGAAAAAGGCGAAATTGTTATTCGCGTTATTTGCAGTTCTGTTCTTATTTGCATTTAAAGCTAATTCCTACGCACAGCAATATCCGGTCTTATATTTCTGTGAAAAGTATGGTAGCGACGGAGAAGTCGGCGTTAGCGACAGATTCACAACGGGTTATCTTACAGTTATGGTCAAAGCTGACGGACCTCTTGGATTGCGCGACTGCTCGATCCAGATGGACAAATATAATCCCAGCACAGGTACTTTCAAGTATTACAAAAAATTCAAATATACGGTAGAACCTGATATGAAGTATGTATTCTTTGCAAAGAATGACGAGAGTGACATGAGCTTTGAAGACCCGGGTATCTACAGAGTGTTCCTGCTCGACCAGAATGACCGGACAGTAGCCAGCGGACTGGTAGAAGTCATTCCGTAAGTAAATAAAAATCATTATGAAAAGATCTTTCGTTACAGTGCTGACATTACTGCTTCTATGTATAAGCGGCATCACAAGCTCCCAGTCACTTCAGTTTTGTGAAGATGTCGGATCAAACGGAGCTGCAATAAAACCGAGCACGGTTTTCAGCATCAGCACTAAAGGAGGATACCTAAAATGCCTGACCACTCTTCCGTACACGGTGGGGACATCCAGTGTCAGCTATGAAGTATACAGGATCGATTCAGAAGGAAACGAAACTTATGATAACTCTATCCAGCAGACGGTGGATCCGGGCTATACATGGTTCTGGAAAGAGATAACATTTTATGATGAAGGAAGATATAATATCTATGTATATGACAGCGATAAAAATTTTCTTGCCTCCGAGCAGATAAGAATTCAATATTATTGAAATAAATAAAATATTATTATCAAAGGTTATTCCGGTTAACGGGATAACCTTTTTTATTTATTTGAAATGATCGATAAGATAAAAAGTCTTTCCAAAGATACATTAATTTACGGCACCAATACTATAATCGGGAGATCCATATATTTCTTCCTGATACCTTTCTATACAAACATTTTCCTCCCGGCCGAATATGGAATAGTGGCGATCCTCTATTCCTACATCGCGATACTGAATGTCTTTTTTTCAATTGGACTCGAGTCAGGCTATATGAAATTCGCTTCAGCAAAGGAAGTGGGAACTCAGAAGCAGAATTTTTCCAATCCCTTTCTGCTTGTGCTGTTCAATTCATTTTTCCTGTGCGCGGTAATTTACATTTTATCATCACATCTGACAGGCTTATTTCAGATAGATGAAAAATATTCGGATCTAATAAAATATTCCGCGCTGATTTTGTTCTTTGATACTCTGATCCTGATCCCGTTCGCGTATCTTCGCCTGCACAATAAAGCAAAGACATTCGCGGGCATCAAGATCACGAACATGGTCATTAATGTAATGATGAATATTATCCTGATAAAGTTCTATCACTTTGGCATTGAAGCAGTTTTCATAAGTAACCTGATAGCATCAGTCGTTACCTTAATAATGATGATGCCTGTTATTTTAAGGAACATTAATTTTTCATTTAACAAAGAGCTTGTATCAGAGCTGATGAGATTTTCACTGCCGTATATTCCCGCAGGGATCGCCGCAAATATAGTTCAGATAATTGACAGACCGATACTAAAGTATCTTACCAACGACGCGACGGTGGGGATCTACCAGGCAAATTACCGGCTTGGAATATTCATGATGCTTGTCGTTTCAATGTTTGAATTCGCGTGGCGCCCGTTCTTTCTCAATAACGCGAAAGACCCTGACGCAAAAAAAATATTTTCCAAAGTGCTTACGATATTTGTGTTTGTATCGTCTTTCATTTTTATTGTCATAACGGTTTTTATAAATGACATTGTAAAATTGAACATACCGAATGTCGGTTACCTTCTCGGTGAAAAATACTGGGCCGGTCTCAGCATTGTGCCGGTAATCCTTTTCGCATATATGCTTAATGGTATGTATGTCAATTTCATGGCAGGAATTTATATTGAAAAGAAAACCAAACATCTTCCGTGGATCACCGGTCTTGGTGCTGTTTCAAATGTGATCGCTAATTTTATTCTTATCCCGGAATATTCATACATGGGAGCAGCAATAGCTACATTGATAAGCTATCTCGTAATGATGCTTGGTATTTATTTTATTTCAAATAAATATTATCCGATCCAATATGATTATAAGAGGATCGGTATGATATTTTTATTCTTAGCTGTAATAACGTTTCTGTTTTACTATGCAGTCCATACATTAAACCCGGCATGGTACTTTAAATTAATATTCCCATTAGCTTTCATCTCACTGATCTTATTTTTCAAAATAATAAGCATATCCTCCCTCAGACAAAATCTAAAGTCTAAAATCTAAAATCCCCGCTGGCGAGTAAAATCTAAAATCTAAACTTCCAAATCCGAAATCCCAAATCCGAAATCCCAAATCCGAAATCCCAAATCCGAAATCCCAAATCCCAAATCCCAAACATGCTCAAAATCTCTATTGACACTACTAATTAATTATGCCATATTGATTTATGGATAAACTAACTACCAAACAGCAGCGGATCCTGAACTATATTGAAAAGCACAGGATCGAGCACACATACCCTCCGACATTGAAAGAGATCGGGGAAAAATTCAAGATCACTATCGGAACCGTCCAGGATCACATTTATGCATTGCAGAAGAAAGGCTTCCTTGAAAGGAAGAAGGACATTGCAAGGGGATTCAGAGTGATCAAATCCGACGAGGAAAAAAGTTTCGATAAGATGAAATCGGATGTGAACCTGATACCTTTATATGGTAATGTCGCGGCAGGCGAACCGATATTCGCGAGCGACAACATTCAGGGCTATGTGACAATGGAAAAAAATCCGAAAGGTCATCAGATACATTTTGCACTGAAGGTAAAAGGTGAAAGCATGATAGACTCCGGCATCTATGACGGAGACATTGTTATCGTGCGGAAACAGGATACAGCGGAAGATGGCGAGATCGTTATTGCCCTTCTTGATGATGAAGCTACTGTTAAGACCCTTCGCAACAAGAGGATCAAGGCCTACCTGGAAGCTTCAAATTCAAAATACAAAGCGATCATCAACAGGCCTTTCCAGATCGTAGGTAAAGTGATCGAGCTGAGAAGAGAGTACAGCCGGCTTTAATGCTTTTTTTAACCACAAAGACACAAAGGCACAAAGTATGATAAAATAGAAATCTATAGTTTGATCTTGGACGAATTTGATATTAGACTTGAGTGGGGATTAAAAGGAGTTGAACAATTGGCTTCGGTCTCAGATGTTGTAATTATCGTTGATATACTTTCGTTTTCAACAAGCGTAGATATTGTGACGGGCAGAGGATCAATAGTTTATCCCTACAAATGGAAAGATGGATCAGCAGTAAAGTTCTCGGAATCTGTTAATGGAATACTTGCAGCTGATAAAAGAAGTTTTAATAGATTTTCACTTTCACCCTCCTCTTTATTAAATATCCCTGAAGACATTCGTTTTGTTTTACCTTCACCCAACGGTGCGACATTATCACTCTCAACCGGGAATACTTTTACATTATGCGGCTGCATCCGAAACGCGAAGGCCGTCGCGGAGTTCGCAATGACAAAAGGTGAAAAGATTACAGTGATACCGGCAGGGGAGAAATGGCCGGATGAGAGTTTAAGACCGGCTGTTGAAGATCTTATCGGTGCAGGTGCGATTATTAATTATCTTAAAGGAATATTATCTCCCGAGAGTGAATCAGCACTTTCGGTTTTCAGGAATTCAATAGAAGATCTTAGAAATGTAATCATGAATTGCAGCTCAGGGAAAGAGCTTATAGAAAAAGGTTTTGAAAATGATGTTGAGCTGGCTTGTAAACTTAATGAGAGTAATTGTGTGCCGGGATTGGTAGATGGTGTTTATGTTAATTTATCCGTTGATCAATGATCTAACGTATACCTCTGTGGCTCCGTGCCTCTGTGGTAATATTTTGCTTTTGATAAAATCTACTTTATCCCCACCCTCCCAAAAATAAAATCAACATTCTTTTTCGACTTATCATAATTGAAGATCTCTTTCAATTCTTTTTCATTCAGATACTTCATAACTTCTTTATCTTCCTGAAGCAATTTCAGAAAACTTATTTTTTCCTTCCAGCATTTCATCGCGACATCCTGAACTATCTTATAAGCCTGTTCACGTTTCATTTTCTTCTCGATCAGTTTCAACAAAACAGTTTGCGAAAATACCAGTCCGTTTGTAAGTTCAAGGTTTCGTTTTATGTTAGATTCATTTATAACAAGAGTATCTATAAGTTTTGTAAACTGGTACAAAGCATAATCCATGAGGATCGTTGAATCCGGAATGATAATTCTTTCAACGGAAGAATGACTTATGTCCCTCTCATGCCACAATGGAATATTTTCAAATGCTGCGAGCGCGTTTCCTCTCAGAACCCTTGCTAATCCCGACAGCCTCTCCGAAGTGATCGGATTTTTTTTGTGCGGCATCGCCGATGAACCTTTCTGCCCCGATGAAAAAAACTCTTCAAGCTCAAGTGTCTCTGTCTTCTGAAGATGCCTTATTTCGGTTGTAAACTTTTCGATCGATGACGCGATGATCGCGAGCACCGACATATACTCAGCGTGTCTGTCACGCTGAAGTATCTGAGTGGAGATCTTTGTTGTCTTCATCCCTAGTTTTTTGCAGACATAATTTTCAACCTTGGGAGAGATGTGTTCATAGGTTCCAACTGCTCCGGAGATCTGCCCGACAGAAATTACTTCAACTGCTCTCTTCCATCTTTCAATGTTACGGTTCATTTCATCAAGCCATAGAGCGAATTTAAGTCCGAGAGTTATTGGTTCAGCGTGAACGCCGTGCGTCCTGCCTATCATGGTAAGATACTTGTACTTCTTTGCTTTCTTGCGAAGAGCATTTGTGACACTGATAAGATCTTCAAGAATGATCTCTCCCGCCTGTTTCATCTGAACGGATAGAGCTGTATCAATTACATCCGAACTTGTCATACCGAGGTGAATGAATCTCGAATCCAACCCCACATATTCTCCGACATTAGTCAGGAAAGCTATCACATCATGCTTTACTTCCTCTTCGATCTTCAGGATCTTTTCAACATCAAACTTTGCCTTCTTCCGTATATTATCCAGACTTTTTTTAGGCACAAGACCAAGCTTGCTCTGAGCTTCTGTCGCGAGAATTTCTATCTCAAGCCAGATCCTGAATTTATTTTCATCGGACCAGATAGATGACATTTTACTTCGTGAATAACGGGGGATCATATAATTGGGATTTGGGATTTTGGATTTCGGATTTTAGATTTTGGATTTTGGAAATTTGCTTTTTTGAACAAGATCCAAAATCTTAACAGACCCGGATTCATTGATGTTCTTTTATTCAATTCGCAGACATTATTTTTGATTTGATCTTGGTGATGACAAGTGTGATATCATCATTCTTTTCGGCGTTGCCTCTGAAATCGGCATTGAATTTATAATTTCTTTCTTGATCGCAGAGTCGGATTTAAGATTTTGGAAATTTGCCTTTCTGTACAGGATCCAAAATCTTAACAGACCCGAATTCATTGATGTTCTTTTATTCAATTCGCAGATATTATTTTTGATTTGATCTTGGTGATGACAAGTGTGATATCATCATTCTGTTCGGCATTGCCTCTGAAATCGGCGACTGAATTTATAATTTCCTTCTGGATCGCGGAGCAGGAGTGATCCCTGTTAATGCTTATTATATCCATGACCTTTTCAGCTCCGAACTCTTCCCGGTTCTTATTCATTGCTTCAGTCAGACCGTCCGAATAAAAAACGAATACATTGTCGTCGGAGATATTAAGTTCTGTCTCTTCAAGATGATCATCAAAGAATTTTTCGCTCTCAAGTCCCAGACCCATACCTTTATTCTTCAGCATGCTTAGCTTCCCGTTGACTGAGTATATAACAGGGTTGTGACCGGCTCTGCAGATCTTGACTGTCATTTTTTCCAGATCAAACAAAGCAAGTATGCTTGTTATAAAAGACTTGCGGTCAATTTTCTGATGGATCTGTTTATTGACCTCGATGAGGATCTCTTTGGGAGAATGAAAAACCTTAGCCGCGAACTGTATCATCGCCTGGACTTTTGACATATACAGCGCAGCGGGAATTCCTTTTCCCGAAACATCAGCGACAACCACGAGCATCTTATTTTCACTGAGTTTTATCACATCATAAAAATCCCCGCCGATAATTTTTGCCGGGTTATAGAATCCCGATACTTCAATTCCCTCAATACTGTTTATCGATTGCGGCAATAGTCCCATCTGAATCCTTCTCGCAATCAAAAGCTCTTCCTCAATTTTTTGCTTTGAAATCTTTTCCCGCTGCAGTCTAGAGTTTTCAAAAGCAATTGCCGCCTGAGATGCCAGAGTTTTAAGCAGATCAATGTCTTCCTCAGAATAAGCTTTGCCTGAGGGCTTCTTGCCGAAGTTCATTGTTCCGATAAGATTGTCTTTGATATAAATCGGAATGAGAAGTGCAAACCCTTCCTTCTTGATCACTTCTTTATATTCTCTTGGAATTTTTATTTCCTGTAAAAACAGATCGGTAATTAATTTAGGCTCTTTACTATTTTTGAATAAAGAAGAAAAGGCGTCATCATAAAAGAAATCCTTGTGGATAACTTTCTGATGATCGGACAGTGATTCGTACTCGCTCTGAAGGATCTTATGATAATCGTCATCTTTAAACCAGACATTTAGTTGCGCGATACCCATGGTTTCTCTTACGGAAGTTCCGATCATCTCAATTATCTGCCTTATGTTATGAAGATACGGAAGCTCTTCGGAGAAAACCAATAGTGATTTCCTGTAATTATATCTTTCCCTGTAAAATTGTTTGTCGACAAACTCTTTTGCTTTTTTATTTACAAAGTCAAAACTAAATGTGACTATCACGATCAAAGCTACAGTCAGCAGCTGCTTATTTTCAGGCATGACCTGACTGAGTAATGAATTCAATACAAGTACAAGAAGCAGATATATACCCACAATGAAAGCCGTTACAATACCAAAGACCAATCCTTTCTTGACTATGAATTCAGTATCAAGAATTCTGTATTTGAATATCGAATAGCCGAATGACATTGGG
>JBDTLQ010000095.1:0-9215 GCA_039934715.1 Ignavibacteria bacterium
CACTAAAGAAAACATATTCCAATTTCGGGGATACAACTGCGGATTTTGTCCGTAATGATCCGAAAGCTAATGCAGGCAGGCATGTCGGAACAGTTGTGTTTAATATTAATGAGATAGGCGATGCGATCAATAATGCAATTCAGAATCCGGGCGAGCTTTCATCCAAAAGAAAAGACTTTGCAAGGCAGCTTAGTTATAACACAGGCAATGCTGCGGATACGGCAGCTCAGAATATTATGGACATTTTAAAAATATGACAGAAGCAGTAATTATAAATAACAGGAAAAATATTGTCAGAGAATTAGCTGACAGCTGGAATGAAAGCGGTATTGATAAAGGTGATATGGTTCTTATTCACAGCTCACTTTCTTCATTCTTAAAGAGATACAGAACATCGGGCATTGAACTGACTCTTCCGGAGATATTAAATTCATTCATTGAATCGGTTGGTGATAAAGGGACTCTTATCTTTCCTACATATAATTTTGATTTTGCCAAAGGGAAAGCTTTTGATATACGAAATTCGAGATCGGAAACCGGAGCATTGACTGAAGCTGCAAGGAATCATCCGGATTTTGTCAGGACAGGTCATCCGATGTTTTCATTCGCTGTGAAAGGTCATCATAGAGATAAATTTAAAAACCTCTATAATCACAACGCGTTTGGAAAGGATTCTCCATTTGCAAAATTGCTGGAGTTCAACGGAAAAATAGCAGCGCTTGATGTTGCGGGAGAATTCTGCATGACATTTTATCATCATGTTGAGGAAATGGAAAATGCTCCGAACAGGTATCATAAAATATTCAAAGGAACATATATTGATAATGACGGATCGGAAAGCGAAAGGGAGTTCGATGTATATTCAAGAAACATCGAGCTTGGAGTTGAGACGGATGTGAAACCTATGGAAGAATATTTATGGGCTAAAGGTTTGTACTCCGGAAGCCGGCCCGGGACAGGAAATTATCTTCACGTGATCGGTGCAAAAACAGTTTACGAAGAAGCGTCAAAGATAATAAGAGAAGGCAAGTCTGAAGGAATGTTATATAAAATCATCAAAAAAGTTTGAAAGAAGTTTTAGAAAAATATTTTGACAGACTCTGGCCAATCAACCGGAGCCTGACAGGCAATGGAAACAGGGAAACGTTAAAAATATTATCGGAAATAATTAATATGGAAATATCAGAGATACCCTCCGGTACAGAATGCTTCGACTGGACAGTTCCTTCTGAATGGAATGTAAAAGAAGCATGGATCATGGACAGTAAGGGAAATACGATCGTTGATTTCAAAAATAACAATCTTCATCTGCTGGGATATTCGGAAAAGTTTTCAGGGAAATTAGATCTTAATGAACTGAAAGAACATCTGCATTCTTTACCTGAACAGCCGGCTGTAATTCCATACCTGACTTCATACTATAAATCAAGATGGGGGTTTTGCATTACTCATGATCAGCTGGAAAATCTGCATAATGATACATACGAAGTGTTAATCGATTCTGAACTTGATCCTAAAGGTTCGATGACAATTGGTGAAGCTGTATTAAAAGGAGATACTGATGAGGAAATATTATTGTCGACTTATATATGTCATCCGTCGATGGCTAATAATGAATTGTCTGGCCCATTAGTCACTGCTTTTATATATGATGTTCTGTCTAAAAAAACCCAGAGGAAATATACTTACAGATTTCTTTTTCTTCCTGAGACCATCGGCAGCATTTATTATTTATCAAAACATGGAAAAAAATTAAAGAAGGATCTTGCTGCGGGATATGTAGTCACCTGTATTGGTGATAAAGGAAATTTCACATACAAAAAAAGCAGAGAAGGAAACACACTTGCCGACAGAGCTGCTGAATTGGTTTTGAATCAATCAGGAAATGATTTTACCGTTGAAGATTTTTTTCCGACCGGGAGTGATGAGCGACAATATTGTTCACAGGGTTTTAATCTTCCGGTTGGTTCACTGATGCGAACCAGATATGGAAAATACGAAGAGTATCACACATCAGCCGACAACAAGGACTGTATCACATTTGAAGCTATGGAAAGCTCAGTAGAGACTTATCTTAAAATATTTAAAGTGATCGAAGAAAATGAGACTTATATAAACACCATGCCTCACTGCGAGCCCCAGCTGGGAAAGCGTGATCTGTATCCAACACTCGGATCCCAGAAAAATACCTCAGAGCTTGTAAACGCGATGATGTGGGTTTTAAATTTTTCAGATGGTTCAAATGATCTGATATCGATCTCGGAAAAAAGCAAAATTGATTTTGAAGTGGTAAAAGAAGCTTCGGATAAACTGGTTGAAAAAGGAATTCTTAAGATCAAAGCATAGATGCTGAATGAAAGAATTATCATGGAGTATGTAATGACGCAATTCAGTCTTAAATACAAAACAGATAAAGAGTATCCGGTCAATTACTCCGGAATTATATCGAAGGATGCAAGGATAAATATTAATTCTTCAGGGTCAGATTTTTTAAAAGACGCGAAACCATTTCCGGAGAGAATATTTTTTAAAAAAGTTCTTGAACAGGATATACCGTTTCTTTTCGGAGATGAACAAAAGGATATCGTTACGAATGAGCACGGAACAGTAACAGTTAATTATGACATAATTGCCTCATCATTTTACTTTTTGTCAGGATGGCAGGAAAAATTTTGCAGCACTAAAGATGAGTTCGGAAGATTTCCGTACAATGAAAGTATTCAGAAGAAGTATGATCTTCAAACTATCCCTGTAGTTAATTATTATTTTACTGTACTCAAGGATGCAATTGAAATGGCATATGGAGTAAAACTTCAAAACAGGGTAGCTGAAAATTTTTCATGCTTTCTTACGCATGATATTGATGAATTGAAAACCATATGGATGCAGGAAAGCTTTCACGCTTTAAAGAAAAGAAAGATCGCGAACATTTTTCCACAGGTCATGAAAAAAATCAAAGGTAATAATGTTGGTGAGTCGATCGATTCAGTTGAAAGCATAGAAAAGAAACATCAGATCAGATCAACTTATTTTTTTCTTGTGAGAAAAGGTAATGTGAATGAGTTTAAAAACGCTGACTATGATATTAAGGAAAATAAGATCACAGCATTGGTAAATGGTGTAAAGAGTTCGGGCAATGAGATCGCTCTTCACGGAAGTTTTTTCACGCATAACTCGAAAAAAAATCTTGAAGAAGATAAAACTGTTCTGAGTAATGTGATCAGCAATGAAAATATTTACGGTAACAGGTTTCATTATCTTTGTTTTGATATAGATAAAACCCCGGGTGTTCTTGAAGGATCGGGCTTCAGATATGACTCAACATTAGGATTTGCGGAGCATACAGGTTTCCGGAATTCTTATTCGGATCCTTTTTATCTTTTCAATTGGGAAGAAGAAAAAATGAGCAAGGTAATTGAATTTCCATTAACTGTCATGGACGTGAGTTTATATTTTTCTCAATACATGCATATCAGCCAGAGTGAATCATTTGTAAAAATTAAAAAGCTTATAGATCAGATAAAAAAGATCAATGGATGTCTGGTACTCAACTGGCACAATACAAGTTATTTGAAAAACAAAAACATGGGGTGGGATAAACTGCTGGATGAAATTATCATCTATTGCAAATCTCTTGGCGGAAATTTTTTTACATTTGAAGATTACATAAATAAATATGTTCCGGGAATCAGCAAGAAATGAAGATACTGGTTCTTGATGCGGTCAATAAAAACACGCTTGCAATTGTAAGACATCTCGGCAGAGAAAAAAAATATGAAATTCATACTGTCTATCACTCAAAGCTGTCCATCTCAATTTATTCGGGATACATAAAGAGATCACATAAACTTTCAAATCCGGCAAACTCCGGAAAATATAAACATGACCTGATCGAACTGTTGAAGCAGGAAAAATTTGATCTTGTGATACCGGTTGGTTTCAGTACATATAAAATATGCGCGGAGATCCGGGACGAGATAAAAAAATATTCGGACGTGATAGTAACTACGAGCGAAAATATTGATTCAACAATCAGCAAGGCAAAGACATACTCAATAGCCGAAGAAGTAAAGATACCATATCCGAAAACGTTTGTAGCTCAGACCTTGAATGACCTTGGTAAAATAAAAATAAAATTTCCCTTAGTGATAAAAGGTCCGTTCGAAGCAGGTAACAATATTGTAAAGTATGCAGACAATGAGAATGAACTTAAGGTCGAGTGGAAGAAGATGGTTGAGAAGTACGGATTTACTTCACCCGACATGCCATTGATACAGGAGTATATAAGGGGAAGAGGATATGGATTTTTTGCATACTATGACGAAGGAAAACTGAAAAGATATTTCATGCATAAGAGGCTGCGTGAAGATCCTGCAACAGGAGGAGCAAGTACCTGCGCGGAGTCATTCAGAGACGAAAAATTATTTGAGCATGGAAAAAAGATACTCGATCATTTGAATTGGAACGGAGTCGCGATGGTTGAATTTAAAAAGGGTGATGATGATGGTGAATATAAGCTTATGGAGATCAATCCAAAGTTCTGGGGTTCGCTTGATCTTTCATTATGCGCAGGAGTAAATTTTCCATACTATCTGATACAGAGGCATCTGAAGGAAGAAGTAGCGTACTCGGATGATTACAATGATATCAGATTTCAATGGCTTTTAAACGGCGAGCTGTTTCACTTCTTTCAGAGACCACTTTCATTATTTGCAATTACAGGTGACCTGTTCATTTCAAAAAACGATATATGGCTCAGGGATATTAAGCCAAACATATTTCAGCTGCTGCTTATATTAGTCCGCTTCTATAAGCTGTTTAAAAAATGATAATAGATTTTCACACGCATACATATAATTCGTACGACAGCATGATGAAGCCTGAAAAAATAATTGCGATCGCGCGCGCGCGGGGACTTACGGGTATTGTCATAAATGATCACGGCACAATTAAAGGCGGTCTCGAATGTGAGTCTGCAAATAAAGATAAAAACTTTAAAATAATAGTTGGCGCGGAAATAGCGACTGATGTGGGGGATATAACAGGGATCTTTCTGAAGGAAGAGATCAGATCGAGAAAGTTCTCTGAAGTAATTGAAGAGATAAAAAGACAGGGAGGATATACCATCATAAATCATCCATATGTAAAGCACAAGCTTGATGAAATCAACTTTGACGGAATTGACATGGTCGAAGGATTTAATTCAAGGGTTGACTGGGAAAAAAATATACTTGCGATCGAGCTTGCAATAAAATACAATAAACCTGTGATCGCGGGGAGCGACGCGCATTTGTATAGTGAGATAGCGAATTGTAAAACCCTGTATGATCAGGATTCTGATATTTTAAATCCCTCCGGTCTTGAATATACAAGAAATAATTTCACTGCAAACATTTTCAGCCAATTCATAAAGTCCTACAAAAGAAAAGATCTGGATCTTGGATTCAGAACGGCATTGGGAACACCGCGTAAAATTATCAGAAGGATGAATGAAGATAAGAAGAAATTCATAGGGAAAGTTGATGATCTTAAGAATAAACATTGAACTCAGAAATATTTGAATTTATACAAAAATAAATTTATAGGATTATAATTATTTAATCTTGCAAAGATATATTATAACAGGGTTCTCGGGCTTCGTAAGCAAAAATTTCCTGGATTATCTTAACGGCAATAAGATACATTCGACTGTACTTGGCATTGATATTCACGAACCATCTTTCGATATAAACAGCTATGAGCATATTAAAATAAAATTTGAAAAGACCGATCTGAAGGACAGGGACAGGCTGGGGAAATTAATTTACGATTACAGACCAAATTATATACTTCACTTAGCGTCTTACAGCAGTGTAGCAGGAAGCTGGAAAAGTCCGAACGCGAGCTTTCAGAACAACGTAAACATTTTCCTGAATTTGCTGGAAGACATACGAATGATAGGATTGTGCTGTAGAATAATTTCTGTAGGTTCATCGGAAGAATACGGAGTGGTCAAGCTTTCAGATCTTCCTTTAAAAGAAAATCAGTATTTGAATCCATCAAGTCCGTTTGGGATCGCGAGATTTTCGCAGGAGCTGCTTGCAAAGCTTTATGTGGATGTTTACGGACTGGATATAATACTTACAAGGTCTTTCAATCACATTGGTCCCGGGCAGAAAGATAATTTCGCGATATCGTCTTTCGCAAAGCAGCTTGTTGAGATAAAGAAAACGAATGTAAATGAATTTGTGATGGCGGGTGATGTGACCATCGTGAGGGATTTCATAGATGTGCGGGATGTCGTTCACGCTTATCATCAGCTTTTTTTGAAAGGAAGGAAAGGAGAGATATACAATGTCTGCAGCGGTTATGGAATTTCTCTGCAGAACATCATTCAGATGATGTGTGAGATACTGGAGATACAGATCAATATAAAAGAGGACAAAAAGCTCCGGCGGCCAAAGGATAATCCTGTTATTATCGGCAGCAATGAGAAGATAAAAAATGAGATCAAGTGGGATACTGAGATCACACTTGAAGAAAGCTTAAGGGATATTCTGAAGTATTACATGACTTATGACAGCGAAAAGAAAAACAGGCTGGTAAAAAACTATGCGGGCTATTAAAATTATTATAAAGATCTATCCTGATAGGGTATCCAGGGAGATGCGCCACTATTTTTATCCCGCGAAAAAATTTCACATAAATTCCGATATTGATATTAACGGAATAAATCCTGACACCGTGTTTGAAGAATCGGAAAAGTTTATGATAAATACGGTTGAGCAGGAAAATATAAATGTAAGTGAGACGCTTAACGTAGATAAGTTATAAATGAGTATTGTAATAAAAGCTGAAAATCTTTCCAAGATATACAGACTTGGGATAGTATCATCCAGATCGATAGCGCAGGACGCGAACCGCCTGTGGGCAAAGGTAAGAGGGAGAGAAGATCCGTATCTGAAAGTCGGTGAGGTTAACAGGCGGGATATTAAATCAAACGGGAAATACATCTGGGCATTAAAGGATATTAATTTTGAAGTTAAGGATGGTGAGATAACCGGGATCATAGGAAGGAACGGAGCGGGAAAATCAACCCTGCTGAAAATTTTATCAAGAGTGACAACACCGACAACCGGTTCTATAAAAATTAAAGGAAGAGTTTCCAGTCTGCTTGAGGTTGGAACAGGATTTCATCAGGAGCTGACGGGGCGGGAAAATATTTACCTCAATGGTTCTATACTCGGTATGTCAAGAAAAGAGATAACACGGAAGTTTGATGAGATAGTGGAATTTTCGGGAGTTGAACGATATATTGACACACCGGTAAAAAGGTACTCATCGGGAATGCATGTCCGGCTGGCATTTGCAGTAGCGGCTTATCTGGAACCCAAGATACTGATTGTTGATGAAGTGCTCGCGGTTGGTGACGCGGAGTTTCAGAAAAAATGTCTGGGAAAGATGCATGATGTTTCTGAGAAAGAAGGAAAAACAGTTCTATTTGTAAGTCACAATATGGCAGCAATAAAAAATCTTTGTACAAGAGGACTGCTTCTTGAAAACGGCATGATCTCATATGAAGGTGATATAGAGAATACAATTGGAAAATATCTGAGCGTTAACAGCGAGACAGCATCTTATGATCTGAAAGAAAGAAAGGACAGAACGGGGAACAACAAGTTTAAATTTGTCAAAGTGAATTTCAAAGATGATAAAGGAAAATGTTTATCTCAAATAATTTCAGGCGACCCGCTTTTGATGGAACTTCATTACGAATGTACTGAACAGTTAAAAGGTAATCTCATACTTTACATCGGGTTTATGGATGTTTATGGTAACACCAAGGCGATCTTCGTAACCGATGAGATGGGAACTAGATTTGAAAATCCCGAGATGAAAGGAACAATATATCTGAAAATTCCCAGACTGTTATTGAGATCGGATAAGTATTCTGTCAGATTGTTTGCCGGCTTAAATACGACTCAAACGGAAAACATACTTGATTCTATCGAGAATGCAATGCGGATAGAGGTGCTTCAGGGAGATTTCTGGAAGACCGGTAAAATAAACAGGGTAGGAAGCTTCGGAATTATGGACGGCCAGTTTTATAATTGACGGATCAATTTGTCTGAGTATAAAATACTTTTCTTGGGTACAGCATCGACTATACTGTATCAAATCTTGCTCCGGGTCAGTTTGTTCGGCGAACTGAAAGGGTCATCAAATTAATTTTAATCAAAACGCATCAGGATCATTGGGGATAAAAAATTCCATAGCAAAATTTTTATCATTATTCGGAATCGGGATTTACAGAATAAACGGAAGTGAAAATAGTAATTCTGATCTACAGGTAAAACCTGCTGCAACCTGGAAGGATTTTGAAATTGAATCACCAATTAAGCATAACACGCCGGGGCGTATGGATGAATTTTTTTCCGACCGGGGTATGATGGAGCAATATCTCGGAGACGAAAGAATAAAATTCTATGAAAACATTGTACAGCTTGCTAAAGAAAAAAAAATTGAAATTGACGGCAAAGACATCGCCGACGCGGGCTGCGGAACAGGTCATTTGCTGAAATTTTTCACAATGAATTTTTCTCCGAAAACTATTTCAGGGATGGATTTTTCAAATGAAGCTTTGAAAATTGCCAGGCTAACTCTCAGCACGGGGAATTTTTTTATATATGATCTTTATAAAAAGCCTGACGGAAAATTTGATGTACTGCTTTGCACCGAAGTGCTTGAACATCTTCAGCACCCTGAATATGCATTGTCAAACCTGCTTCAAATGATGCGAATGGATGCAGTTTGTATAATAACTGTACCTAACGGGCGAATTGATTTCTACGAGGGCCATATTAATTTCTGGAGTCCTGAAAGCTGGGAAATATTCATCACAAAAAACAGTAGAGGTTTCAAAACTGAAACAGGTACATTGCCCGATAAAAAAAATAATTTTGCCATAATAAGAAGTTGTACAGGTCGTTAAAATAATGCTAAATTATTTTACAAATATCATACAATATCCTCAAATCGAAATTACATGTCATTAAGATTACTGAAGTTTGATAGTATAAACCCTCAGATCTATATTATTAAGGAAATTGAAAAAAATTTGGAGAAGTTCAGGATGATGAAACGTGCCGAGTTTCTTGAATGGATAATTTCAACACGCGGAAACTTTTCGGACTTTTACACTTACAACCTGAGGCCGTTAGGATGGGAAACAGAGG
>JBDTLQ010000096.1:0-9197 GCA_039934715.1 Ignavibacteria bacterium
CGGAGAAAATTCAAATTATATATTCATATTCTGGCACTCGAAAATGCTTATTGGCTGGTGGCTGTTTCGAAAGCGTAAGTCCGCCGCGCTTGTCTCTCAAAGCAAGGATGGCGAGATACTCAACAATATTTTAGAGCGATGGAACTACCGGATAGTCCGCGGTTCAAGTTCCAAAGGCGGCAAGGCTGCGTTGCAGGAATTGACAGCGCTTGTGAAGGACGGATACTCCGCAGTGATCACTCCGGACGGACCGCGCGGACCTGCAAAGGAAATAAAGAACGGCGCGCTTATAATTTCAATGGAATCAATGGTTCCAATAATACCGGTCAGAATTGTATACTCAAGTAAAAAAATTCTCAAAAAAAGCTGGGACAGATTTGAGATCCCGCTGCCTTTCTCAAAATGCGAAGTTCATTTTGGCAGTGAATACAATTATGAAAAATTTCTTGAAGAGAAAGAACTTGATGCATTTAAAAAGAAACTTTCCGGCGGAATGTAAATGAGAATATTAATGAAACTGATCAGGGTGATACTGATCCCATTTTCTATAATTTATTCAATAATAATTTTCTTCCGGAATAAATTTTACGACTTTGGAATATTCGGATCAGAAAAATTATCAAAGCCTGTAGTGTCTATTGGAAATATTACTACGGGAGGCACAGGTAAAACTCCGTTCACAATTTTTGTGTCACAATATTTTTTACAAAAGGGAATGAAGGTGGGAATTGTCTCACGCGGTTATAAACGAAAGTCCGACAAAGTTGAAGTAGTCTGTGACGGTGTTAACATAAATACGAATGTAAGTGAGTCCGGGGATGAGCTGATACTTATTGCAGAGGAGTTGATTCAATATTATAAAAATAATTTTTTTATCGCCGCCGGAAACAACAGGTATGAAGCTGCAAATTATTTAGTTAAGAAATTTGATCCGGACATAATAATTCTTGATGACGCGTTTCAGCACAGAAAGATAAACAGGGATCTTGATCTTGTTATGGTCGATTCACAAAATTTTTTGAAAGAAAGATTTCTGAATGCATTCACTCTTCCTTCGGGAATTCTCCGTGAAAATTATTTAAACCTCAGCCGGGCGGATGTCATCATTCAGAATAATAAAGATACGGACCTTAAAATTATTTCACGGCTTGAATTGTATGGTAAAGAAATTTCAGTTTTGAGATACAAAACGGAATATTTTATGGATAATAAAAACAGTATTTTGGGAAATTATAGATCTGATGCAATTGTATTTTCCGGGATCGCTGACGACAGGTCATTTGTGAGCATGGTGCGTGATACGGGATTGAATGCAGGTAAAGCTATTTCATTTCCCGATCATCACACATACAATGAAAGTGATATTGAATCTTTAATTGGAAAGTTTGCGAAGGGTAAAATTTTTGTGACCACTGAAAAGGATTTTATTAAGATCAGGCAGTTTGAAAAATTTGTAAACGAGTACCCTGTATACTTTCTCAAAATGAAAACTGAGGTTTCGGAAAACGCAGATGTGTTATATAAAAAACTTGATGCACTAATAAATGAAGATCGGCATAACAAAATCTGAATCAAAATTTAACCGCTGCATTAACTGGCTCGAGCATTTCAATATCCTGTATGAGATCCTTGACTATAAAGATCCGGATGAAGGATTTAAAAAATTTCAGGACTGCAGAGGATTATTGCTCTCAGGCGGTATAGATATCTATCCGGAGATCTACTGCGACTGGGATACTGTGGAGACAAAAGGATCCTACAGTCCGGAGCGTGACGGCTTTGAGTTAAAATTACTAGGGGAGGCACTGGATCGAAAACTTCCGGTACTGGGCATATGCAGAGGTCTTCAGCTTATGAATATTTATTACAGAGGCAGCCTCATCTTTGATCTTGAAGAAATAAGAAATGTAAATCACAAAAGGATCACACCAACGGAAGACAGGTTTCACAATGTAAAAATACTTGAAGGAACTTTGCTTCATAAAATTATCGGCAAAGATAATACTGTTGTCACAAGCTCTCATCATCAGGCAATTGACCGTATTGGTGAAGGCCTGATGGTTAACGCCAAAACAAATGACGGCGTGATCGAAGGCATAGAGTATCAGGACAAATCGGACCGGCCGTTCTTCATAGGAGTACAGTGGCATCCCGAACGATTCAAAGATCTTAACGATCCGGCATCAAAAAACCTGCTTGAAGAATTTATCAATGAATGCAAAGATGAGTGACAGTTTTAAAATCAGATACATAATAATTTTATTTGCATGCGTGTTTTTATATTCATGCACGGCATCAAATGAAACTGAAACAAAACCCGATATTACTTTTGAAGTGATCAAAGCAAGGGTGAACGCGAACGCACAAAAACTAAGATCTCTCGATGCCGACGGAGATATTTCGATCGAGTCGCCGACGATCAGCAGCAACGGATCAGTAACTGTAAGCATCAATAAACCCGACAGCGTTTTCATAAAGCTTGAAGGTCCGTTCGGAATTGACGTAGCAAATCTGCTTATCACAAGGTCCAACTTTGTTTATTACAACGTAATGGATAACCGCGTTATCAAAGGACCATCCTCTCCGAAAAATCTCGGGATCATAATGAGAATAAAGATCGAGTTTGATGATATCATCAACGCCTTTTCGGGAAAATTCGCCATTGGCAATGATACATATGATGAAACAAAAATTACATCGGCGGGAATTAACTATCTTGTTACACTAAAGAAAAAAGACGAGACATTAAAATACTGGATCAACTCTGAAGATTTTTATGTCACGCGTTTCGGATCTTACGACAATGAAGGCAATACCAAGATAGAGATCTCCTATGAAAATTTTTATCAAAAGGATGACGTATACTTTCCGAAAAAAATTTCAATTACAAGACCTAAAGAGAAGCAGAACATATGGCTGAATTATTCCAAAGAGGAATTCAACAATAACCGTCTTACTTTCAGATTAAAGATTCCCAAGAGCGCTAAACAGACTAACTGGCAATGATCACAGGTGAAGTCAAATATGAAGTATCCGTGATCCTCACATTGTATAACAGCAAAAAATTTTTCAGGCGTGCAGTGGATTCAGTTGTAAACCAAACATTCAGGGACTTTGAGCTGATCATAATTGATGACGGCAGCACCGATAAAATTGAAAATGAAATATTTCCTCTGTTAAAGCAGAATGATAATTTTAAGTATCTTCGACATTCAAACCGAGGTCATCCTTTGTCACTTAACGAAGGCATCATGACTGCTTCCGGCAGATTCGTAACATTTATTGATTCTGATGATGAGTATAAACCCAAACATATTGAAGAAAGGGTAAACTATTTTGCAATTAACGCGTCGGTCGATATAATTTATTCGCTCGCAACTTTAGTAGGAGATGAAAATGATTTTTATGTGCCGGATGCAAAAGACCGAAGCAAGCTCATTCATTTGAACGATTGTTACATAGGAGGAACGTTCTTCGGAAAGCGTGAAGTATTTGAGGAGCTTGAAGGATTCAAGAATATTTATTCGCATGACTCGGAATTTTTTGAAAGAGCACAAAATAAATTTGTGACAATGAAGTATGACTCGCCGACATATATATACTACAGGAATAACCCGGACAGTGTAATAAGTAAATTAAAGAAAGCAGCAACGGATGGATGACGAATATTACATGTCAAAATGCATTCAGCTCGCGCAGAAAGGAAGAGGATTTGTTTCTCCGAATCCTCTCGTAGGATGCGTCATCGTATCCGGAGAAGAGATCATCGGAAAAGGTTATCACAGGAAATACGGAGAAGCTCATGCGGAAGTAAATGCTGTCAATGACGCTAAGAAGAATGGATTCAGTTTAAAAGGTTCTGCTGTTTATGTCAACCTTGAGCCGTGTACACATCACGGGAAAACGCCTCCCTGCGCGGATCTGCTGATAAGTGAAAAAGTGGGAAGGGTTGTGATCGGAATGAGGGATCCTTATGAAAAGGTTAACGGAAGAGGCATTAAAAAACTTAAAGCGGCAGGTATTGAAGTTAAAGCGGGTGTTTTAAAAAATGAGTCGGAGGATCTGAATAAATTTTTCATAAAGTTTGTGAAGCACAAGCTGCCTTATGTAAGCTTAAAGATCGCTCAAAGTATAGACGGTAAAATCGCATTAAGTAATTTCAATTCGAAATGGATCACCGGAGATGCCTCAAGAAAATATGTTCATCAGCTCAGAAGTGAGTATGATGTCGTGCTTATCGGAAAAAATACAGCCAAGTATGACAACCCTTCACTGACTGTGAGAGATGTGCGGGGAAGAACGCCTTACAGGATAGTCATTGATAAAGACTCATCACTTCCGGAGAATCTGAAATTGTTCACCGATGTTGACAGGTCAAAGACATATGTTCTCACAGGTGTTTCAAAAAAGTCGGTAACAAAGATCTATAATGAGAACATTATCCGAGTAAGGGAGAAGGATCAGAAGCTTGTCCTGAAAGATATTTTAAAAAAATTTTATTCTATGAATATCTCAAGCGTCCTCGTGGAAGGGGGGGCGAATCTTTATTCACAGTTTGCAAAGACTGAATTGTTCGATGACATGTATTTGTTCATGGCTCCCAGGATAATTGGTAAAGGAATCTCTTCATTCAATGACTTTGAAATTTCAAAACTCAGTGAAGCAAAAAATTTAAACCTGTCTTTTACAAAACAATTTGATAAAGACCTATTAATTTATTACAAAAGATAACCAATGTTCACGGGTATAATTCAGGATACGGGTAAAATCAAAGACAGGGCTGTCAAAGGTGAGAACATTTTGTTTAAGGTGATTCCTTCTTCAAAGAATTTTCTGAAAGGAGTAAAAACCGGTGACAGTATTTCCGTTAACGGTGCCTGCATGACAGTTGAAAATAAAATAAAAGATAATTTTGAATTCACTACTATTAAGGAATCCCTGAAAAAAACTAACCTGGGTCTTCTTGAAACTCAGGACATCGTTAACCTGGAGAAGGCGATGACAATGAATACAAAACTTGACGGACATATAGTTCAGGGACATGTAGACACAACAGGTATTGTTAAGAAAATACTGAATAACAAAAGCACCAGAGAATTTTTCATTTCATTTCCGGGTGCCTATAGGGATAATATCATTTATGTAGGATCGATCTCGATCAATGGAGTAAGCCTGACAATTGCAGAAATTGTTAAAAGTACAAAAGATGAAGTCATCATAAAGGTCGCGATAATCCCTCACACGTTTGAAGTCACAAACTTTAATAAATTAAAAGAAAAAGATAAAGTTAACATTGAATTTGACATGATAGGAAAATATGTCAAGAGTATTATTGAAAACAAAAACATGAAAAAATTAAAATTTATTTCACAAACTTAATTTATAAAATTTATAAACTTAAACCACCTTAACTTATGAAGAAATTATTTTTTTTCCTTATCGTCTTAACGATCCCGTCATTTGCATTTAGCCAGAGCAATAACTGGTCAACCATTGAATCAAAATACTCCGCTGGCCCTATTTCACCCGAGTTTCAATACAACTATTCAATAGTAATCAACAAAGACAGAACGGGAATGCTCATCTTTACAAAAGGAGGTAAGACTGATGAATACAATTTCAAGATCAGTAATAAGGGAAAAAAGATGCTTAACAATGCATTGTTTACCAGCAGAGTTTTTTCGGTAAGCACAGATAATATGAAAGCCGGCAGTAATCTCATTGGCGGTCCGGAAAAAAGCATTAACATTACAATGTGGCAGGCTGCTGACCTTGATCAGAAACCAACAGTCATCGTAGTTCCCGGAATGGTCAATGCGGAGTATGAGAACGGAATTGAAAATTTATACACAACTATAGAAAAACTTGTACCTAATTCCGTCTGGAAAAAGGCAGGGTTCTGATTTATCTGACCGGAGATCCTAGTTCTCTTCAAGGATCTTAATTAGAATTTTTTCTTCAGAAGTAAGCCCGGATTGATTATCCGTCAACTCAGGTCCGTTAAGATTCATTATATATTTATCGAGCTTTTTTTCTTCATAGAGCTTTACTATGACTGAATGCACGTAGTACTTTCTGCAAACTGCTGCAGTATTGCCCAGGTCCTTCGCAACGTTACCGAACGCGCTATTAATCTTGTGCTTCATTTCAGTTTCACTTCCAAAATCTCCGGCTTCTTTGAAAGCAAGCAATGACAATACACTTCCTGCCCAGGTCCGGAAATCTTTCGCCGTAAAATCTCCCTGTGAAATATTTTTGATGTAATCGTTTATCATACCTGAATCAACATTGTTAACGGCTCCATTCTCATCAATATATTCAAAGAGATCTTTACCCGGAATTTCTTTACAGCCTTTGACGATCTTTGCAAGCCGTTTACTTTTCAAAGTGATGGTGTGTTTTATACCCTTCTTTCCTTTAAATGTAAAAAGCATTTTTGTCCCGTTCAATGATACATGTTTGTTCTTCAAAGTGCTAAGGCCAAAGGATCCGTAAAGTTTTTCATAGGAAGAATTTCCCACTCTGATGTGTGTCCTTTCCATAAGACTTACAACCGCTGCCAGAATTTTTTCACGGGGATATCCCGGAAGAGAAAGATCTTTTTCAATCTGCTTCCGAATAGCCGGCAGCTGTCTTCCGAAATCCTGCAGCCGGTAAAATTTTGTATGATTTCTGATAACGCTCCATGACTTATGATAGCGGTATTGCTTCCTGTTTAGTACGTCATATCCTGTAGCCTGCAGATGACCGTTGTCGAGCCTGCAAATTCTTACTTCCTTCCAGGCGGGAGGGATAGCAAGCTTTTTTATTCTTTCAATAAGATGAAGGTCGGTGATTTTTTTATTATTGCTAGCATAATAAAATGATCCTTTGCCGCCCTTTCGTTCAATGGATAACTGATTGTCATTAACGTAAATAAGATCAACAGCTTTCGCACTGTGAGATGGATCTATTGTCGCGTTTCGTATGATCGATTTGCTAATTTTCAGATCATCTGTCATTTTAAGGAAATACTTTTGTATAGAAAAAAATGAGGCACAGTCAGTGGTTTCTAAATTACTCTGCCTCATAGATTTTCGCGTTAGCAATACTTTAACAATCACTATGCCAGTAAAAAATTACTGTACTTCTTTTAAATTATGACTATTAAAGCAAGAGTGAAAATTATTCTGTCATCTCTGACAATTTGAATACTGCGGAAGAGAAGCCTTTGAGTGAATTATTTGTTGACCGGAGTTAGAATGGAGTGAAATGAGAATTGAGAATTGAAAATCATGAGTATGCTGCTTTGCTCTGTTAAAGTACCGATCTGATAATTTTAACGGCATTTGTTACATCATCTTCATTTACATCCAAATGAAATACGGCTCTCAGATTATCATAACTTCCTGATGAGATGAGCACACCTTTTTCTCTGAGTGTTTCTATGAAATTATTCTTTGGTAATTTTGACGAACTAAAAATCACAATGTTGGTCTGAACAGATCTGAGATCAACACTCATCCCATCCATTTTACTCAGCTCATCAGCGAAATATTTTGCTTTCTTATGATCTTCAGTAAATCTTGCGATGTTACTATCCAGCGCGTAAATAGCTGCAGCCGCGAGTATGCCCGCCTGGCGCATTCCTCCGCCGAGGATCTTCCTCCACTTCCTTGCCATTTCAATCAGGTCCTTATCACCGCATAGAATTGATCCTACCGGACAGCCAAGACCTTTTGAAAAGCAAAATGAGATTGAGTCAAAATAACACGCATATTCTTTTGCGGAAATACCTGTTTCAACACATGCGTTAAAGATCCTTGCTCCGTCAAGATGAAGTTTGATCCCGTTAGACTTAGCAAATTCTGAAACATTTTTAATTACATCCAAAGGCTGAATGACCCCTCCTGCCCTGTTGTGTGTATTCTCAAGACAAATCAATCTTGTTACCGGGAAATAATATTCCTTCGTCCGGACATACTTACTTATATCATCAGCATTAATGATACCCATATTTCCCGGCACAGGCAGTAGCTGAACATTTGATATAACCGCCGGAGCTGCGGTTTCATAATTCAGAATATGTGATTCACTTTCTACAATTACTTCATCACCCGGAAGAGTGTGACACTTTATCGCGAGCTGATTTCCCATCACACCGGTTGGAACAAACAAAGCCGCTTCCTTTCCCGAAAGCGTCGCGCATTTCTCCTGAAGGGCGTTCACTGTTTCATCCTCTCCGAAAACATCATCTCCAAGCTTCGCATTAACCATAGCTTCGAGCATAGCTTTGGATGGCTTTGTTACTGTGTCACTGCGCAGATCTATTGGAGGCATATATAACTATATGAAATTTTTAACCGATTGCTTTGATAACTTTATTAATATCGTCTTTAAATATCGGAAGGTCCTCTTTTATGATCTCCCAGACTTTAGCTGTATTAACTTCAAGATCATCATTCACCAGCCTCTTCTTAATGTCAATGATCCTGTCCCATGGTATGAAATCAATTTTATCCTTCAGATCCTGTGAAAGATCATAACAGGTCTGACTTATGATATCAAATCTCCTGATCACTGCGTCCTGTATCAGGCTGCTATTAGCAAAGTCTTCAAAATTAATATATGATGTATAATTGATTATCTTTTCTATTGAATCCTTTAATTCATAAAGACAATCTTTATTTACTCGCTTCAAACTGTTTAACTAGATTTTTAAGATATTCCTATACAGACTAACAACTAATAACTAACAACTAATAACTAACAACTAATAACTAACAACTAATAACTACTGCTTAAAACATTTTCTCCTGCTCATCCTTATCTTCCTCCATAATCCTTGCAACCGCCGAAATAGTATCGCTCTCTCCAAGCCTGATCACTCTGACACCCTGTGCATTTCTTCCCATTACTCTTATGTCTTTCATCTTCTGTCTTATGAGTATTCCTTTTGATGTTATGATCATAAGATCATCCGAATCAGTCACTTCCTTTATCGAGATCAGCTTGCCGACTTTATCGGTAGTCTTCACTGTGATCACACCTTTACCTCCGCGGTTAGTAACTCTGTAAGCGCCAAGTTCGCTCCTCTTTCCGTATCCTTTGTCAGTTATGACAAGTATCGTCGCGCTTGGTCTTGTAACTGCGACAAGCCCGATCACATAATCACCTTTCGCGAGCTTGATGCCCCGTACACCTGTCGCTGTTCTTCC
>JBDTLQ010000097.1:0-9193 GCA_039934715.1 Ignavibacteria bacterium
AGAGTGTGTTGAGTGCGCAAGGAAATATGGCAAGAGGACCGGAGAAGAACTCGGAGTTCCTGTATATCTTTATGAAGAAGCTTCCAACAATCCTGATAGAAAAATGCTGCGGCAGATACGCGCGGGAGAGTATGAAGGAATAAAAAATAAAATTTATAAACCGGAATGGAAACCTGATTTCGGTCCTCAGGAATTCATTCCAAAATCCGGAGCGACAGTTACGGGTTCAAGATTTTTTCTAATCGCGTATAATGTGAACATACTCGGCACTAAAGAGCAGGCTCACCGCATAGCCCTTAACATTCGTGAACAGGGACGCGATGAAAATGAACCCGGCAGACTTAAGGAAGTGAAAGGGATTGGATGGTTTGTTGATGAATATAATATGGCGCAGGTGTCGATCAATCTGGATAATTACAGAATTACACCGCCGCACATTGCATTTGAAGAGTGTGTAAAGGATGCAAAGGAAATGAATCTTGCTGTCTGCGGAAGCGAGCTTATCGGACTAATACCCCTGGAAGCAATGCTGATGGCCGCGGATTATTATATTCAGAAAGAGAATTTATTTATTCTTGATGAAAGACAAAAGATCAGGCTTGTGACAGATCGTCTCGGACTTTCCTCAATTTCAGAATTTGATCCGGATAAAAGGATCATTGAGTATATGATCATCGAAGATTCAAATGAACCGCTTGCTTCCTTGACAGTCAGGGATTTTGTTGAGCTTGTTGGAGCGAGAACTTCCGCACCGGGGGGCGGAAGTGTTTCAGCATTGATCGCGTCTTTGGGAGCGGCGCTGGGTGCAATGGTCGGGTGGATGAGCTTTGGAAATAAAAAATTTGAACACCTCGATGCCGGAATGAGAAAATTAATCACACCTCTGCATAATAAAATGAAAGAACTTATTCCTCTTATTGATGCGGATACAAATGCTTTCAATGATTATATGATCGCGATGAAACTTCCGAAGAAAACGGATGCAGAACAAAAGTTAAGAAATGAAAAAATGCAGGAAGGTTTGAAGAAAGCTGTTAATATTCCTCTCTCGGTAATGCGGGTTTCAGATTCCTGCTGGGAGCCAATGACAGAGATGGCTAAGATCGGAAACATTGCTTCCAAAAGTGATCTCGAGGTTGGAGCAAGGTCTCTGGATACAGGAATCTGGGGAGCATTTAAGAATATAGAAATAAATCTGCCGGGAATAACGGATGAAAAATATAAGAAGGCAATTCTTGATGTTACAAATATTATTTTGAAAAACTCTGAAAAGAATTTTAAACAAGTTTGTGATACACTCGCTAAAAGATCCTGATGCTGTGATTATACAAGAGTAAAATAATCTTCATTACCAAAGTAGTGATGTCTTATCACTTTTGCTTTAACAAGATTTACCAGCGTCCTGCTTGCGCGCCTTTCGGAAATGTTCACCAGTCTTTTAAATCCTTTCACTGTGATCTTTTCATTCTCATTCAGAAAATCAAATAATGCTTTCTCCATATCTCCGATGAATATCTGCAGAGGAGGAGTGTCATCGTTAGAGTTCTTTAATATCTTCACGGTTTCTTTTGAAGCGAGTATGCTTTTATCATTAAGACGGACATACACTTTTATCACGTCGTCTTCCTGATCACCCGCAAGAAGCCTGTGAGGCTTAACATTGCTCTCTTCTATATCAACAACGACTACATCCTTATTCCTTATAAGCATGATCTCGGTGGTGAATTCAATTTCCGGCTCGCAGTAAAATTGCGCTGCTGTTGAGATAAGTTCAAGCTCGCTCTTTTCACTTTCGACACCAATGATAGTCTTATCATCATCAATTCCAAACAGGATCTTTCCTCCCTTTGAATTGGCGAATGCTATCATTTCCTTGGCGATCTTTTCCGGTGAGGAGAACTTTCTTTTAAACTCGACCTTATCGTTTTCACCATTCTGTATCATTTCGTTTAACTCGACTAGATACATTTAACTATTAATTTTATTTTTTTCCTTATCAATGTAATCCTGCAGGATTATCTGCGCGGAAGCACTGTCTATAAGTCCCTTCTCATGCTTTCTTTTTTTACTAAGACCTGAACTTCTTATGTGGCTCTCCGCTATCTTGCTTGTAAATCTTTCATCAAACATTATGATCTCAGGGCTTAAGGATTTTTTTTTGAGAAATTCCTCCAGGCGGGTTCTGAATTCATCGACTGCATCTGTCTGAATAGTTTTTTGTGAATTTAAGTTCAGCGGGTAACCGATGATTATTTTTTCAACCTGTTCTTTCTCTATTATTTCAAGAAGCTTTGACAGAATATTTTTTTCGTTCAATACATAGTCGCGGGAAAAAGAAAAAGTTTTACTTTCATCGCTGACAGCAATTCCTATTCTCTTGTGACCATAATCAAGCGCAAGATATTTTTTATTTGTTGTTAACATGTTTTCTGATGGACAATTTAAGAAACGAAGTCATTATCAATATTTTTCTTCAGATAATCTTTTAGAATCTTTCCCGGTTTGAAGTGGATCTTCCTTCTTCCGGGTACAAAAATAAACTCTCCCGTTTTCATGTTTCTTGCTTTGGGCTTTGGCTTTGTTTTCTTTATTTCAAATACGCCGAAATCACGGATCTCAATTCTCACTAACGGATCAGCTTCCAGAAGAAGCTCGCGTATCGATTCGATCACAGAGTCAACAATTAATTTTGAACTTATCGTTTTTCCATGGATTTTTTCAAGTACACTTTTTTCAAGATCTTTCCTGGTGTGAGTTTTAATTTTGCCGGCTCCTCTATTCAACTTCCCTGCCCTTCAATTGTTTCTTTAAATCTTACAAAATATAAATATGAAGAATACGCGATCAGTGCGAGTGAAATGAAGTACATATAATTGTTGATCTGTTTTAAGGCTTCACTGTTGATAATGCTGAAGAGTATAATGAGACCTATGCTGAATACCGCCAGCTTTCCGGGAATGTTTGACATAAGGCGGATATCCTTTTTCTTGCTGAGATAATAACCGAAACCGAATATAAGAAGATCTCTCAATACAACTATTAATACAAACCAGGCGGGAATCTTGTTTAAATATAAAAGTATTAGAGAAATTACAATTATGGATATCTTGTCAGCAAGCGGATCAATGATCTTACCGAACTCAGACACCTGATTCAGCTTTCTTGCAAGAAACCCGTCAAGCAGATCTGAAAAATACATACATAGAACTAAAATTATTATTAACGTATTTTGAGATTCAAAATCCCAAATGAGCAGATAACAGACCGGTATGAGCAGAATCAGCCTCAGCACTGAGATCAGGTTTGATATATAAAAAAATTCTTTGCTTATCTGCACGAACTAAAATAATCAAATTATAAAATAAAAGTAACAATCAAAAAAACAATTTTAAGTAATGAAAAGAATATATTTTGATAATGCCGCGACAACGAAGATAAACGATGAAGTGCTTGATGCAATGCTTCCTTATTTGAAGGATAATTACGGAAATGCTTCATCTATACATTCGTTCGGGAAAGAAAATAAAGTCATGCTCGAGGATGCAAGGGATTCAGTCGCGGAATTTATCGGCGCTAATCCGAAAGAAATATTCTTCACAGCAGGAGGCACTCAGTCAAACAACTTTGCATTAAAGGGAATCGCGTTCAGTTTCTTTAATACAGAAAAAAATCATATCATCTCAACTTCGATCGAGCATTCCGCGGTACTGGATACCCTGAAATATTTAGAACAGAAATTCAAATTCAATGTGACTTACCTAAAGCCTGACAGCAAAGGAAAAATTTTTTTAGAAGATCTACGGTCGAACATTAAGGAAGAAACATTTCTAATTTCTGTCATGCATTCAAATAACGAGACCGGAGTCATCAATGATATAAAAGGTATCGCCGCTATCGCGAAAGAAAAAAATATATTTGTTCATACGGATTCCGTTCAGAGTATTGGGAAAACTTTTTTCAATATAAAGGATCTGAACATTAACTTTGCAACTCTATCCGCTCATAAATTTTATGGTCCTAAAGGAATAGGAGTATTATATATTAAAGATAAAACTCCCGTTGATAAGTTCATTCACGGCGGGATGCAGGAAAGAAATATGCAGGGCGGCACTGAAAACATTCCCGCCATAGCCGGACTGAAGAAAGCAATTGAACTCGTGAAAGAAGACTTCAATGAAGATATAACTCATTATCAAATGCTGAAAAAGTATCTTACTAAAAAACTAAAAGAAGCATTTGGAGAAAAAGTCTTATTCAATTCAAGTGATTCGAACTCATTGCCAAATATTGTTAACATCTCATTTGATACAGATAAGTTATCCTTTGATGAAGAAATGCTTATCATCCGGCTTGACCTTGCAGGGATCGCAGTATCAGGTGGATCTGCGTGTACTGCCGGCACTCACAAACCTTCATATGTTCTTACCGAACTTGGCCGCAACAGAAAAACTGCCTTAGGATCTTTGAGGATATCCTTTGGAAGAGAAAATAATACAGATGAGATCGATTATCTGATTGACAATTTGAAAAAAATTGTTCTGCAGTGAGTTTGCAACGAATTAACACGAATTGTTTCGAATTACCTCAAAAATTATTTTTGAATAATACTTATATATTTCGATTAAGCTCTTCTCAATACTTAGTTTCCTTATTCGCATAAAATTCGTTGCAAAAAATTCGTGTTAATTCGTGGCTACTTCGTTTCTTTCAGCTTAAGGTTTTCCTCGCCTAATTTATTTTCAATCACTTTCTGTTTTCTGAAAATAAGATTCTTGAGGCTTATTATAATCCCGGAGAAGATATAGAAGAGGCAAAAGGAAAACGCTCCTTCGCCATTGGTAGCAATTGTCAGAACAATCGCGATGAATAAGATAATAAAAACGATCGGGTTCTTTTTGATCGCGTAAAGAGAAGGTTTCGGAAGGCTTTCATATTTGATCCTGCTTACCATCAGCAAAGGCAGCAAGATCGAAAGTATAATGATTAATTTCTCACTCATTGACCCGGATAATATTTTATTGTGATAAAATAAAATATAAGTACATATAGTCATAGAGGTCATTGGAGCGGGAAGGCCGTTGAATTTATCCTTATCAAAACCAACAAGCTGAACATTGAACCTTGCGAGACGCAGAGCGGCGAAGACCATTATCAGAGATGATAATACAACACCGATGTCCCCGAGCTCATTAAGATAAATATTATAAAGAAGAAATGACGGAGCAACACCGAAGGAGATCACATCAGATAAAGAATCAAGCTGAACCCCGAACTCGCTTGATGACTTCGTAAGACGCGCCGCGAAGCCGTCAACCGCGTCAAACAGTGAGGCGTAAATTATGAACAGTGCCGCATCTGTGAAGTCACCTTTGGCGGAATTTATCAAAGACATAAATCCGCAGAAGGCATTCAGTATAGTAAATAAACTTGGTATAAATTTTCTTGATACCAGCATCTAAAGTTCTGCTATTATAGTTTCACCGCCTGTGACGATCTGATCTATCGTGACCAGGATCTTTGCATTCTTGTTTACAAGAATGTCAACGCGAGAACCGAATTTTATCATTCCGAATTTTTCACCGGCATTCACTATGTCACCTTCTTTAATGTCATAAACAATTCTTCGCGCGACAAAGCCGGCAATTTGTTTAAACAAAACTTTTTTCCCATTCTCATTATTCGCGATGCCGATCTCGGTTCTCTCATTTCTGTCGGATGACTTATGATCGAACGCGACTAAGTATTCACCTTTAATATATTTCAGATATTCAACAACTCCGGTCAAAGGTATCCTGTTAACATGAACGTTAAGCGGCGAAAGAAATATACTCACCTGTTTAAGTCCGGCGCCTTTGTCAAAAATATTTTGCTCTTTGTTTATAACTTCATCTATGACAACTATCTTTCCATCGCCCGGGGAAATTATCTGATTGGGTCTGTATTCTTTGGGAAGACTTCTTTTCGGATCGCGGAAAAAATACAAAGTAAAGAGCCATAGAAAAACTACAATTGCGACAAGTATGTATTTTAAAAAATTAATTGGTATAAATATCGCCGCAATATATAATACTATTCCGAAAATGAAGACTTTTATTAATACATCTTTCCCGTAACGAGTCAGCATCAGCCGATCCTGTTTTTAATTTCCATGTATGCCTCTTCCACTTCACCCATATCAAATCTGAATCTGTCCTTATCAAGCTTCTTATTTGTTTCAAGATCCCACAGCCTGCATGTATCAGGTGAGATCTCATCGGCAAGAATTATATTGCCCGTTTTATCTTTGCCGAATTCCAGTTTAAAGTCAACAAGCTTTATATTTTTTTCCAGAAAATATTTTTTTAAAACAATATTTATTTTGAGAGCCAGTTCTTTAATAGTGTCGAGTTCTCCTTTTGTCGCGAGTGAAAGCGCGAATATATGTTCATCAGTGAAAAGCGGGTCTCCGAGTTCATCTGATTTCAGGTAATACTCAACTATAGTACTTTTCAATTCCATTCCTTCTGTGAATCCAAACTTTTTCACAAGACTTCCCGCTGCGATATTTCTGCAAACGACCTCTACCTTTATTATATCAACTTTATTAACCAGCATTTCAGTATCGGAAATTTTCTTTATGAAATGAGTCGGGATTCCATTTTGAATGAGATGTTCGAAAATTCTTGAAGAGATCTGATTATTAAGTTCGCCTTTGTGAGGAATTTTATTTTTCTTCAACCCATTAAACGCGGTCGCGTCGTCTTTGAATTCCTGAAGAAAAACATCTTCCGTGTCCGTAGAATAAATTTTCTTTGCCTTGCCTTCGTAAATTAATTTATTGCCCATCAAATTTTTTTCTAAATTACCGATTTTAATGAAAACATTCTATTAAATTTGGAATTGGGGATTGCGAATTTGGAATTTTTTCAATTTGAGATTTGGAATTGTCCTGCCTGCCAGGCAGGGTTTGCGATCCGCGATCTTAAGTCCCAAATCTGAAATCTTAAATCCAAAATCCCAAATTCCAAATTCAATTGAAACTCTAAGTGAATTTGATTAAATTATATGATCTAGGTTAAAAGGTCCCATCGACTAGGGGTTAGGTCGCCACTCTTTCACAGTGAAAACACGGGTTCGAATCCCGTTGGGACCGCAAAAAGAAAGTCCTGTAATTAATAATAATTACAGGACTTTTTACATTTGGGATATCAGAGTTGTACCATTTTGATTACCACTTTGTTACCACGAATAACATGGAATTTATTTGAAATCAAAATAATCGAATTAAGATTATTTTTAATCTTAGGAGTTGTGCGGTTGATATAAATACTTTGCTCATCGATCAATTTAGTGACGATTGTCTTCCTAAATGTTTTGTTTATTTCTAATTTCTGCAAATTCCGGTAGGAAAAATTTCTTCAAATTTTCATAAATCGGGAATAATATTACTTTAACAAAAGCATCTTCTTAATCAGAGTAAATGTCTGTCCCGGTGCTGATGAAAATTCATCTCCCTTTACTTCATAATAGTAAACGCCGCTCGGAAAATTCAAACCGTTCCATTTTATAATATGCTCACCTTTATCCAGCCTTCCTGATTGAATAGTACTCACCTCATCACCAAGCACATCTAAAATATTAACACTAATATTCATATCCTTCAATAAATCGATTTTGATATTTGTTTCCGGATTAAACGGATTAGGGTAATTCTGACTTATGCTGAAATCCCTTGCCGTAGAAATATTCTGTATTCCAACCGGGAGACGAACGACAATACTTTTATTTGGAGCCCAGTTCCAGCTGTCCCCTCCTGTACCTCCGTTGCTGTTTGTAGCAAGTGCTGTAGCCCAGATTGTATCTATGGCTGTGCTTTGAGGAGCTGTGTAACTAAACTGTACAGTAACGGTGCTACTCGTCATTGGAATGTTTGAACTGTGAACAAGTTCATTGTTGGATAAATGAGTATTAGAAGACACCGGAGCTAAAGTTCCCAATCTTTTAGAAATATCAAGGCCCGCTCCTGTCTTGCCTGCCATTGATATTGTAAGAGAATATTGATTTGTCTGACCGACATTTACCGTATCAGGTCCGTCTATAGTTACAGAAACACCTGAATTTGCCGAAGAGCCATGGCAGCTTCCGCAGCCTGCCGTTGAATTTTTTCTTGTCCTTCCGCTTTTCCCTCCAATATCACCATAAAGGATCACGCTTCCTGCAAAAAATAAAAATAGTAAAGCTGTAATAAAATATTTCCGCTTCATTTTATTGTCAGTAAATTAAATTGTAATATTGCTAAATCTATTTTATTTATTTTTAAAATGCGACTCATATATTTTGTTTTTTCAAAGTTTTTCTAAAATCAATCAAAACGGAAATCGCCAAAAGAAAAAACCAGAAGTAATTAAATTGCTCAGGTAATCATGAGGAATGAATCATATGAATCATCTAAGTACACGACAAAAAATTGCACGCTGATGACACGGATTTAATGCTGATATTCACTGAAAATTCACTTTTGGAAGAAATTCTATTATTTTTTTAAAAAAATCAATTTTTAAAATTTAGTTTTAAATTAGTTTCTGAAGTATTCTTTTCAAATAGAAAATACAAAACTTAAAAAATCAGCGACAATCCTATTTATCAGTGTCATCAGCGTGCCATAAAGTTTTGTCGTGTACAGAGATGAATCATAATGAATCAGGCAGTGGATTTTATTTATTGTGAATGAAAATTATTCTATCTAATTTAAGATATACAATTTAATAATGCTCAGGTATTACTTTTCTTTCATAATTCTCATTTCTTTCTTTCTATATTATTACGGATGTGATGCGCTGGTTTCTAACCAATCGAAACCTGATGTTCCTCCCGACCACCAGAATTTAATCGGAGGCTTTTTGCATCTTCAAGGCGAGCGCAATGCTGACGGATGTTCGGATTGTCACGGCGATGATTTAAGGGGAAGTGTTGCCACACTTAACGGAAGGTACATCTGGGTTCAATCCTGTTATCAATGTCATGGAAAATTATGGGATGCTGAAGAAAGAAAGTAATGAAAAAACATTTTCTAAATTATATTATCAACTTATGGCTGTGAAAATTTTATTTTTGTTCATATTGATTTCCTCATTCAGTATTAATGGATGTATGATCGTAAAACCAATTGACAGAGAAAGACTTTCGGATCCTAATATGATATTCGATGAAAACC
>JBDTLQ010000098.1:0-9191 GCA_039934715.1 Ignavibacteria bacterium
TTGTGACTGATGTCAATGGCGACAGGGTCACGAATCTTACTGATATAATATTTACTTCAAATAATTCGAATTTGTTTGTGACAAAAAAAACACCGTGATTTCAATTATAAATTATAAATTATAAATTATAAATATTCAATATTCAATATTCAATATTCAATATTTAATATTCAATGTGATTGATATTGAGTAGTACAAAGTTTAAGAAAAAACATATATGTAGAAAGTTCAGTCGGGCTAACCGGTCTGAACTTTATTATTATTATATTATATCTTAAAGATAAGATTAAATGTGCAAATGATTATTTATTATTATTCATAAGTCATCATAAGTCATCATAAGTCATCATAAGTCATCATAAGTCATCAACTAAAAAATTTATGTTTCTAATGACTGAGAGTATGTTTATACTTATTCTGATCTCACCAACATACCCCATACGACCAACATACAAAAATTACGCAATCACCCCAAAATATATATTTATCATTTTAAATAAAATTAAACTATTAATTTGGGGAAAGGTCAGTAAAATGAAAAAAATTTTATTCTTATTTATCGTACTGCCGGCAATTGTATTTATTACTAATGGTCCGGTCTTTTCTATCAATGAATATTTCAGAAGTGTAAATTCAGGAAACTGGAACTCGACCTCGACTTGGCAGATGTCAACTAACAGCGGATCTTCATGGATCGTCGCGACAAAAACTCCGAGCGACTCATCCGGACTTATCACGATTCAAAGTCCGAATACAGTTACAGTAACAGCAAATGTGAACGCGGATCAGCTCACGGTCAACAACGGCGGAACGATCTCAATAAATGCAGCGGTAACATTAACAATCTTTGATGGCGCAGGTGAGGATCTGGTATTAATATCAGGTTCAATTATTTCCGGAGCGGGAACATTTCAAACAAAGGGATCAAATGTATATTTGAATATCCATAATGGTTCTAATATGACTGCAGCTCTCAAAATAAATTCCGGTATCACTACTGTGTATGAAAGTACAGGAACCTTGATCGCCTATTTAAACTGTCCGGTGACTGTTGATGCGGGCGCGGTGCTCGGAGCTTCACTCGGAAGTTATACGATCCAGTTCAATAAAACTTTGATAGTGAACGGGACACTTAACGGGGGATCGGGTTCGATCCTGCGGATCGCAGGTTCATCAGTGAACAACAATGGCTTTATATCAGGCTCATATCTATTCTTTGATTCGGTTACATCGGTTTCAGGAACCGGGACATTTACCACAAGGATCATAACGATCCCATTTTCCGGAAATGTATCATTGTTAAGTAACATGACATTTGCACCGCTGATATCATTAACTGTCAATCCGTATGGTACTTTGAATCCTAACACAAACATACTGACCTTTAGCTCTGGGATCTTTTATCTGAGAAACTTAGCGACCGTCTCCAATTCAGGAACATTTCAAACCAAGGGAACAGTATCACTCATTATAAGAGATGCATCAAATTTTAACTGTCCTTTAAAAGTAAACACAGGTACTACGACTTCATACGATGATGGAAGTTTTTTTACAGCAATATATAAAGGTACAGTAGTGATAGACGCGGGAGCAGCATTGAAGGTCAACACGGGAGCATATGTAATTCAATGCAATAGCAGCCTGACAAATAACGGAACGATCTCGGGCACGTCCGGCGCATCTTTAAAAATGAAAGGAATCACTTTCTCCAATAACGGCAGCATTACAGTCTCATCATTTATTTTCGATACAGGGTCCCATTTGGTACAGGGTTCAGGTACATGGTCAACAACTGTAAACATTATCAGCGGAAGTGCTGTGACTTTAAGCGGAAATTTTCAGATACGCGATGTAAATATAAACAGCGGAGGTACTTTGAATTTATCTTTGTTCAAACTGCTGGCAGCCGGTAGCAATCCACTCATTAATAATGGAACATTCGATGCATCTGCCGGCACAGTCGAATATAATGGAAGTTCAGTTCAGAATATTTCCGCCTCAGGTATTACTTACAATAAACTTATTCTAAATAATTCTTCCGGCACGATCCTACTTTCCAATGTGACTGTTGATGATACGCTTTTTATTTTATCCGGAGATATTGATCTCAACGGAAAAATACTTACCATCTCTTCATCAGGATATTTGTCAGAAATACCGGGTCATACAATTGGCGGTCTGTCAGGGTACATTACAACCACCAGGGATATGAATGCACCTTCATCAATTAATGCCGGAGGACTTGGAGCTGTGATTACATCAGCATCAAATTTAGGAAGCACCGAAATAAGAAGAGGTCATGTTATTCACAGCGGTCTTTCGGGAAATACAAGCATTGCAAGATATTATGATATTATTCCAACTATTAATACCGGACTGAATGCAACTTTAGTTTTCAAATATGATGAATCGGAATTGAACGGTAACCCGGAGTCTTCTTTGTCTTTATTCAGCTCGACAAATTCCGGATTGAACTGGATAGCGAACGGAGGCATTCCGGATCCGCCGGGTAATTCGGTCACACTGAGTTTTATAAATTCTTTTTCAAGACTCTCCGCAAGTCTGTTATCGGTGGCTCCGGCACAACTGAAATTAGTAATGGAGGCGTTTTATAATTTAACGACGAACCGGTTGAACATGAAAGATACAGTGACAGCTTACATGAGAAACAATTCAACTCCTTTTACAATTGTTGATTCTGCAAGATCGATAATTGATTCAGTATTATTCACAGGAAGTTTTTTATTTTCTAATGCTCCGACTGGGACATATTACATCCAATTGAAGCACCGGAACTCTCTTGAAACATGGAGCCGTCTCGGAGGTGAAGCATATACAGCGGGAGGAGTTCTCAATTATGATTTCACGACAGATTCTTCAAAGGCATTCGGAAACAATATGAAGAAGATCGAATCAAAGTGGTCAGTGTTTTCGGGCGATGCGGATCAAAACGGCAATGTAAATCTCAACGATATTGTTGCTGTAACAAATTCTGCGACAGGTTTTGAAACGGGATATATTATTACTGATATCAATGGGGACAGAACTGTAAATCTTCAGGATATAATTTTTACTTTCAATAATTCAAATTTGTTTGTTTCGAAAATTATTCCTTGAATAGTCGAAAGTCAATTGTGAATAGTGAATTCTGGTGATCGCGAGTCTTTTTTTTAATTTCACTTGTTTACGGATTCATCCTTTTATAATCGTTTACGCAGCACCTGATGAAAACACCACTTGTAAAGATCTGCTGTATCAGCAGCGCCGATGAGGCGAAGATGGCTATAACACACGGTGCGTCAGCGCTAGGACTTGTGTCACATATGCCAAGCGGTCCCGGCGTGATCTCCGATGAAAAAATAATTGAGATAATGAAAGTAATCCCGAATAAGATAGACTCATTCCTTCTTACAAGTGAAACGTCCGCTGCGAAAATTATTAAGCAGCATCAAAAATTCAAAACGAATACAATACAGATTGTCGATAAAGTTGATAATGTTGTTTATCAGGAGCTGAGCAGAAAGTTGCCGGAGACTGTATTGGTTCAGGTCGTTCACGTGAATGATGAAAGTTCAGTTGACTATGCAATTGAGGTTTCAAAATATGCAGACGCGCTTTTGCTTGATTCGGGAAATCCTAACCTTAAAGTAAAGGAACTTGGCGGAACCGGAAGAGTTCACAACTGGCAGCTTAGTAAAAAGATACGCGAACTAGTTGACATCCCGGTTATTCTTGCTGGCGGTTTAAATCCTGATAATGTGCGTGAAGCTATTGAAACAGTTGAGCCCTATGCGGTTGATCTTTGCAGCGGGGTCAGAACAAACGGAGAGCTTGATGAAGCCAAGCTTAAAAAATTCTTTGATGCCGTAAATCAAAAGATACAAACGTAATCAGTGCAGCCACTGATCTACACGAATTGTAAAATAAAGTATAAAATTATTAACATTCGATTTGCAAATCTCATGATAATTCGTGCATCAAGAGTTTGAAAATTCAAGACCGGCAATTAATACAACGCATAAATTTTTTTGAAAATTTGTATCATACATTTTTTCATTCATAAAATTCGTGATAATTCGTGGCAAGCAAACAAATAGTATGAATAATAAATATCTCCCGGAAGTCATCAAAGGTCTTGAGAAAATAAAAAGTGATTCCATTAACACCTTCGGAAGTCTGGATGGGGAACAATTAAACTGGAAACCTTCTCCGGGTAAATGGAGTATCGGACAATGCTTTGACCACTTGATGGTTTCAAACAAAACTTATTTTCCCGAGTTAACATCAGTGATAAATGGAGAGGAGATCAAAAATTTCTGGAAGAAGGTTCCGCTTCTTTCGGGATTCTCAGGCACTTTCCTTCTGAAGTCATTGGTTTCCCGGAATAGAAAGTTTAAAGCTCCCGATATCTTTGAGCCATCCTCAGGCACAATAAGTACTGAGATCATCAATGATTTTTCGGTACATCAGGACACACTGCTCGACCTGATCAGACAGAGCGATAAATTTGATCATGAAGAAATAATCATTACCTCCCCTGTCGCGAAGTTCATTACTTACAGCTTAACTGATACTTTCAGCATACTGTCAGCTCATGAGCAGAGACATTATGAACAGGCAGAACGGGTATTGAAGTCTGAAGCTTTTCCAAAATAAATGTCCGTTATTTCAAAAGGATCATCTTCTTAGTTTCAATAAAATCAGGAGTAATTAATTTATAAAAATATATCCCTGTCGGAAAACCTGACGCGTTCCATTCAACTTCATATTTTCCCGCGCTTTGCTTCTGATCCACCAGTGTCGCAACTTCATTACCCAGCGAATTATAAATTTTTATCGACACATCATTACCTGAGGTCAGGCTGTATCCTATGATCGTCTGAGGATTAAATGGATTCGGATAATTTTGATTCAGTTCAAATCTTTCCGGACGGTAATTTGAAATAGTATTGATATTAACCGGAGTCGAAACGATTGCTGAATAAGCTTCTGAATTAAAGCCTCCAGCTCTCTCATCAGTCCATACCGGAACGATCCTGTTTTTATAATAATCAATTCCTATATAATCACCAAACCTGATCGCGGTGTTGGGCTGATTGGTCGGTGTCGGCTGTGTACTGAGTTTATAATTTGCAAATGTTGTCCCGCCGTCTGTTGAATGTGCAAGGTAAGCTTCAACTGTAGTATTGCTTGTTGTATTTCGTGAGTCATAATAAATTATAGAAATATTTCCCGAGTCATTTACTCCGATCCAGGGCCAGCACTGAAGCTTGCCGTTGCCGATCGCGTCGTCGTTGACACGCAATGGCGCGGACCAGTTTGTTCCGAGGTTAGTAGAACGGCTGATAAAAATATCGGGGTCACCATTCCTCGCGTCACACCATGTGAGATATATGTAGCCGTTCCTTGCGCCGCCTGTAATATCAGTTTCGATCGAAGGGAACGTTACACCACTCGATGAGATCGGGATTGACGGAGTTGCTTCTTGTGATATGATCTTATCTGTTCCGAAGGTAGCACCGCCGTCAGTAGATCTGTCAAAGTAAATATAATCTTCTGAAAAAGTACCTCCAACCCAGGTAACATAAATATCCCCGTTAGGTCCGACCGCGGGATCCGAGCCCTGGCCTTCATTTCCGGGATCATTAATATCAACGGCAGAGGTCCAGTTCACTCCTGCGTTCGTTGACTTTGTAAGCTTGATCCCAGTATTCCCGCTGAACCTTGTCCAGCTCATATAAAGTGTATTGTAATACGGACTCCCGGGTGTTAGATCTGTTGCTATGTACTCTTTATCTTCTGAACCATCATTCGCGATCAAATACGCATCGGGAAAAGTAATTCCTCCGTCAGTGGATCTGTAAATGGCCAATGCTCCGGTTGATCCGATACAAATGACACCTATATAAAAATTTCCTGCAGTATCAATTCCAACAACAGGGTCACTGTTTCTGAAAAATCCGGGAAGCAGTGTTGAGTCCAGCAACTTGCTTATTGACCATGAGTTACCACCATCTGAGGAGTAGCTGTAGCCGACTCTTCTGTTAGCCGGATTTACACCCTGTCTGAAATCCCTCCAGGCAGCGACCACTCTGTTCGGATCTTTTCTGCTGATCTTTACTGAAGTTTCATTTTGCGGAAAACTGTCTCTTGAAATATTGTTGTTGATAAAAACTGAGGAAGAATAAACAGGTACAAAATCTGTGAAAGTATTCACGATCGTTCCGTTCTCTTCAGCTTCCTCTTCATGAGGCTTTGAAAATCTTTTGTTTTTTATTTCGTCCTTTTCAAGATCAAAGGACTGAAATATTATTGCAATAATTACTGCAACCGAAGTAATTATGATCCCTTTCATAATTGTTTTATTTAAATTTTAGTTTTTTTTGCCTGAAATTTTTCTCAATCCAAACGCGATCAGACCAACGACTATTCCATAGGCGATCCCGAAAAATGGTCCGGAAAATAATAATACGTACTGCGGCTCCAGTGAAGTTGTTATGTTTTTAAATCCGTCGAGCGATGCAGGATTATTCATAAGATACTTATCAAAGAACACTGCCTGAATGACAGAGCCAAGTATTCCCGTAAAAAGTCCGACGATCACGCCATGCATGAAAGGTCTGCTGCATGTCCTGGCAATTACAAAACCGGAAGCCAAACCAAGGACAAGCCAGTAAACGATTTCATACTTTGAATATACAAGACCGAATAATGAAGCTACAGCAACTGCACATCCTATAAGGACAAGGAGTAGAATTATTTTCCAATTCATATTGAGAGTTTAATTAATAATAATAAAATAAGATTTAAAAATATAATTTTAAAACATATGTTAATTTTTATGCCTAAGTGTGAAACCCGAACGCTGATTGCGCCGATCATTCAGATGATCATGGATCTAATTACTATCCGGATTTAATAAATAAAAAAATCAGTGCAAATCTGTCACATCAGTATCATCCGCGTTCAAAGCTCAGGTGTTTCCTTTAATCATTATCATTTCGAATTAAGCGAATCGATCTTTGTCCTTGCTGTTTTATCATCCGGATTAAGCTTTAATATTTTATAGTAAAATTCTTTTGCCTTAGGAGTATCACCCTGTTTCAGATAAAATGCTGCCAGTCCGTTCATCGCGTTTATGTTTGTATGATCTTTATCCAGAGCCTGGTTAAAATATTTTTCTTCATTCTCCAGGTCATTCAATTCAGAGTAACACATTGCGATGTTGTTAAGAAAACCTGAAACTGAGGCAGAGTCGGTATTCAGAGAGATGAGTTTCTGAAGATCGCTTATAGCTTCATCATATTTTTTTTCTGTAAATAATTTGTACGAACTCTTCTGAAGAGTTTCGATCTGATAATTCTTAGTCTGATCATTTGTAGAGCCCTGCGGCATCAATGGCTCGTTATTTCCCCCTGCTTTCAGTTTATTTAAAATAGATCCGGAGTCTTTGTAGTCAGGAGTAATGGTCTGAAGTTTTTCAAGCATGATCACTGCGCTGTCATTTTTTCCCTCCATGCCGTATAAAGTTGCAAGCTGAAAATATCCGTCGGGTGCGAGCGAGTCCACAGAAATTCCTTTCTTGAATTTCACTTCAGCCGAATCAAGACTTCCCTTCAGCAAATAAATAAGACCCAGATTGTGATGTGCCAGTACATTGTTATCCCTGAGTTCGATCGCTCTCTTATATAAGATCATAGCTTCGTCGTACTTCTTGCTGTTAGCATAAATGTTCGCTTCATTGACAAGTATCACAGATCCTTCAATCCCTTTTGCCGACATATACAAAGTATCATTATCCTTCCATTCGTTGTTCCTTGCGTAAGTAAGATAAGCGAGCAGACAAACGATCACTATCATTCCAAAAGTTAAAATGGAAAAATCCCTTTTTGAACTTCCCAGCATCGCAAGATGACAGATAAGCAGGACAAGCGCGAACGAAGTAAAATAAAGAAACCTTTCAGCCATCAGGTTCATCGTCGGAATTATATTCATGACAGGAAGCAGTGATACAAAGAAAAACAGTATGCAGAACGAAATTATGCTGTCCCTTTTGTAAAAATAATACGAAACAAAGAACAGGAATGCAATAAAGAGAATTGACAATAAGACCTCGCCGTCAATTATGGATTTCGCGTCGAGGATCACCCCGTTATAATGGTAAAGAAGCGCAAACGGCGCGACGAGTAATCTGAAATACACCGGTATGGTCTTCAGCATAGTTCCTATCGCTACATCAAGATCCTTCCCGATAAAATAAAGATAGTTCTCTCTTTCAGGAATATCTTTCAGAAGGAAATATCTTATTACAAGATACACTATAGTAATGGCACCGAATAATAAATAAGATAAAATATTTTCTTTGAAATACTTCAAATCTTTTTTCCTGTAAACAAAATCATAAAGTAGAATTATCACCGGCATGGTTACTATCATTTCCTTTGTAAGAAGTCCAATTGAATAAAAGATCAATGACAGGAATAAGAAAAAATAATTTTTGGCAGTGATCTTTCGAATTGTATTATCTTTTTTATTTTGCTCCATCTCTTTTGTAAATTCAAGGTAGGATAAAAATGAAGCGAAGAAGAACATTGTCACGAGAGAATCCGTTCTGCCGCTGACCCAGCTTACAGCCTCCGTATGAATTGGATGAACCGCGAAGATCAGAGTTGCGAACATTGAAAATAAATTCCTGTATTTGTATCTCCAGAAAAGCAGTGAAAAAATTTTAAACAGCAGCAGACAGGAAACTATATGTATGATCACATTCGTCAGATGAAACCCATACGGATCCAGTCCCCATATTGAATAATCAATTGCGTATGTAGCGGAGACAACCGGTCTGTAGTATCGTCCTATAACCTTGTGAAAGCCTTCGTCGGCGGTAAAATATCTGGAAATGTTTGATATGTTCTGAATGGATGAGTTATTTACTATAACACTTTCATCATCGAATACAAACTGGTTTGAAAGCGAATTGTAAAATGTTAAATATGTGACCGCTATAATTATCAGATAACAATAGACAGGTTTTATTTTACTCAAGTTAGTTACTCTTACTTTATGACCGGAAAAATAAATATTATATACTAATAATGCAGTGTAAGTATGAAGTGTGTTGAGTGTGTTGAGTGTGTTGAGTGTATTGAGTGTGTTGAGTGTGTTGAGTGTGTTGAGTGTGTTGAGTGTGT
>JBDTLQ010000099.1:0-9109 GCA_039934715.1 Ignavibacteria bacterium
TTTGAGAGTGATCTCATCATGCGCGCCGCTTGAGTAATAGTCATAAGCCATCCCGGAAAGTTTTTCCCGGGCGAGTATTTCGAAGTCGGCTATATTGATTGGCGTCATTCTTTACTCCGGAATATCCTAAAAATCATTAGTCTTTCGTTTATATCTGTAAATTATTTTTTTTGGTCCATTACTAGTCTCTCCTTCGATCGTTGCAACAAGCTCATTGTTTGATCTGAGCTCATAAATTATCCTCTGCGGAAAATCATGCTCTTTGTTCTGGAATATGAACTTCCTCTTTTCATTGCTGATAAGGGAAAACTCCACCGGCTCATCTTCTTCCTTGCCATCTTTTATCGGAGTATAGTAGATCCTTCCGTCTTTAAGAAAAAGTTTGATGCTTTCCTGCTGCTGCTCCTCATCTCCTTTTAAAAAAATCGTTTCACCTTCAAGCATCTTGTTATATTTCTTTTCCCATTTCTCTACAAGCTCTCCGTCTTTATAAGGCATTGTCCATTCTCCTTCGAGAGGATATAACTTTACGAAATCTTCCAGGTCATAGTCCATTTTTACAAGATTAAAACTCAGAAGTATCAATGCAAACAACGCGAAAAACATAAGGCATTTATTTTAATATTATAACTAATTTTTGTTAAGTTCTGCTCTTGCCGCGGCAAGCCTTGCGACAGGAACCCTGAATGGCGAACAGCTTACATAATCCAGTCCAAGTTCGTTGCAAAACTTTATTGAATCCGGTTCACCGCCATGCTCTCCGCAAATTCCTATCTTGAGATCTTTTTTTACTTTTCTTCCTTCACTTACAGCGAACTTCATCAGCACGCCGACACCTTCAATATCGATCGATTCAAATGGATCACGATCGAGTATTTCCTTTTCAAGATAGTTGGGAAGAAATGAACCTGCATCATCTCTTGAAAGCCCGAATGTCATCTGAGTCAGATCGTTTGTTCCGAAGGAAAAAAACTCTGCATGCTCCGCTATCTTTCCGGCAGCGATCGCTGCTCTGGGGATCTCTATCATTGTACCAACTTTATACTTTATCCTGATCTTCTTTTCCTTCATAACATCCTCAGCGACTTTCCTGATGATCTTTTCCTGTGCGATGAATTCTTTATCTCCGCTGATGAGTGGTATCATAATTTCCGGCTCTACTTTGATTCCTTTCTTCTGAACAATTGCGGCTGCTTCAAATATTGCCCGAGTCTGCATCTCTGTTATTTCCGGAAATGATATCGCGAGACGGCACCCTCTGTGTCCGAGCATCGGATTAAATTCTTCGAGCGCATGAAGCTTATAAGTGATCTCATCAACCGTTGTTCCTATAAGCCTGGCGAGTTTATGAATTTCAATTTCATTATGAGGAAGAAATTCATGAAGCGGCGGATCCAGTGTCCGTATGGTAACCGGTAATCCGTCCATCACTTCGAAAATTTCAGTAAAGTCCTTCCGCTGATAAGGAAGAATTTTATCAAGAGCCCTCCTTCTCCCCTCTTCTTTGTATGCAAGGATCATCTCTCTTACCGCATCTATCCTGTCCCCTCCGAAGAACATATGCTCAGTCCTGCAAAGTCCGATTCCTTCGGCGCCGAATGCCACCGCATTCTCACATTGGTCAGGCTGATCTGCGTTAGTTCGTATTTTAAGTCTTCTGAACTTATCCACCCATTTCATAAATATCGAATAATAATGATAAGCTTTAGAATCCTTTGGCTTCATGGTCTTGTCAATTAGAACCTGTAATATCTCCGACGGCTTGGCCTGAAGCATTCCGACAATTACTTCACCGGTTGATCCATCAATAGAAATATGATCACCTTCTTTTATCAAATGATCTTTTCCCGCGACCTTCAATGTCTTCAGCAGATAATCAATCTCAAGCGTTCCGCAACCCGCGACACAAACTTTTCCCATCTGCCTCGCGACAAGAGCCGCGTGTGAGGTCATGCCTCCGCGTGAAGTGAGTATTCCTTCAGAAGCGTTCATTCCCCTTATATCTTCAGGAGAAGTTTCTATGCGGACAAGTATGACACTTTCACCACTTGCCTTTGCATTCACTGCGTCATAAGAATTAAAATAAACTTTACCTGATGCAGCGCCCGGTCCCGCGTTAAGGCCTTTTGCAAGCAACCGTCCGTCTCTTACTGCATCTTCTTTTTCCTTTGTACTAAAGATCGGTCTTAATAATTGATTCAATTGTTCAGGCTCAACTCTCTTCACAGCTTCCTTTTCACCGATCAGTTTTTCATTTACCATATCAACCGCGATCTTCACCGAAGCATATCCTGTTCTCTTGCCGACCCTGCACTGAAGCATATATAATTTTTCTTCCTGTATCGTGAATTCAATGTCAAGCATATCATGATAATGCTTCTCAAGATTCTTTCTGACCAGCTCTAATTGTTTGTAGATTTTTGGTTTAGCTTTTTTAAGCTGGGATATTGGAAGCGGAGTTCGTATACCTGCTACAACATCCTCACCCTGCGCGTTCATAAGATACTCGCCGTAAAATTCATTCTCACCGTTTGAAGGATTTCTCGTAAAGGCAACGCCGGTTCCGGAAGTCTCGCCGAGATTGCCGAAAACCATTGATTGAATATTGACTGCAGTCCCCCATTCAACAGGGATATTATTAAGCTTTCTGTAAACGATCGCGCGGTCATTCATCCATGATCTGAACACTGCACCGATCGCGCCCCACAGCTGTTCCATCGGATCATCGGGAAAGTCCTCGCTTGTTTCCTTTTTGATTGCCTTTTTAAATTCTGTTACAAGATCTTTCAGATCCTCGCTTGTAAAGTCTATGTCATTAGTAATATTTTTTTCCTTCTTCTTTTCTTCAATGATCTCTTCAAAAGGATCAACCTGATTTTTATCTTTTGGCTTCAGGTCCATTACAACATCACCGTACATCTGCACAAATCTTCTGTAAGAATCATATACAAATCTTTCATTGCCTGTCTTCTCTATCAGTCCTTTCACCGATTTATCGTTAAGACCAAGATTTAAAACAGTATCCATCATTCCCGGCATTGAAGCTCTTGCACCCGAGCGAACGCTTAACAGCAGAGGGTTTGATTCATCACCGAACTTAGCCTTAATATCGGACTCAATATTTTTTAAAGCATCTTCAACCTGTTTCTTTAATTCACGCGGATATTTTTTCTTATTGGCATAGTAATAATTACACGCTTCGGTAGTGATCGTGAATCCGGGAGGCACCGGCAATTTTATGTTGGTCATCTCGGCAAGATTAGCTCCTTTGCCGCCAAGAAGTGATTTCATATCAGCTTTGCCTTCGGCTTTTCCATTGCCGAAGTAGTAAACGTATTTGTCTGGCATAAATTAAAATTGTGAGGGTTTAAAAATGGTTGTAAGATTGGAAAATAATTTTAGAGATAAAATTCAAATATGAGAGTGAATCGAAATGTAACCAATGTTAACAAATTTACATTAATTCATTTGATTCTCGTTTCCAAAATCTCTGGATTTCGTTTTTGATGTAAAACAGCTCCTATAACAATTTCAGTCTTAATCTTATTTATACTATAAAAAATTGAAATTGGAAATTTTTTCAATTTACATCTTCGTTTATCATGAAAGATTTTTTGATAACTCAATGGAAAGGTTAGAATGTGTTTTAAACCTCGTATCAATGATTGATAAAATTCTTTAGCTAATCCCGCGGAATGCAAATCATACCACATCAATATTTCATCAATATCCGAAATTGCTTCTATTGAAATTATGAGCTTGTATTCATTCGAACCTGGTGTACTTTTTCTTAACTTCATCCCAATCCTTTAATTCCGTTTCACCTTTATCAATTCTTTCAAATCTTTTCATAAGCATTTTCAATTGTTCTTTTGAGATATCGGAGGGAAGTTCCTTTTTAAAATTAATCCAACTCCTTTTAGAAGGTTCAGACTCACCTTCTTTATTCAAGCTAAATACATCTTTTATTTTTTTGGATTCCATTATAATGTTAGTTAAAAATTTTACCACATGATTAAAATAATTATCACAGTCGGAATTTACAATAATAAAACAGCCAAACCCCTTTGCGAAATTTTACCACTATACATTTCTAAAGGATACTATTCTTGAAAAGGTTACTTCTATAGGGTAGTGAATTTGTAGAAGTTAAAATAAGACAAAATACAAACTTGAAAAATCTGTTCATAAAAAGCAGATTGCAGATAAAACTTTCTGATTGGCTGCTGAACAAATTTCTTCCGATGAAATAAAAAAACCCGATCCATACGCCGCTCTCAGATTCTGGGAGTTCAGAAATTTTAACATTGCAAGACTATGCATTACAATCGGAACGCAGATACAGGCAGTCATTGTAGGATGGCAGATCTATGAGATCACTAAAGACCCCTTATCATTAGGACTGATCGGGCTCGCGGAAGCAGTCCCGTCAATAAGTGTGCTGCTTTTTGCCGGTCATATCACCGATACCAACGACAGGAAAAAGATCGTACTCGCGTCTGTGTTCCTTATGACATTCTGCTCTTTATTACTTTTGATAATTTCCACCGACTCAATTAATGTTCTTACAACGAATAAAGTTATTGCAATGTATTCCGCGATATTTCTCAGTGGAATAGGAAGAGGATTTTCCGCGCCATCTTTCTTCGCGTTTGTATCACAGCTTGTTCCAAAGGAAACTTTGCCGAATGCGATCACATGGAATACAACGACATGGCAGACAGGCGCTGTTACCGGTCCCGCGATCGGAGGATTGCTTTACGGATTTATTGGACCAACAAACACATATATTACGATTGTCATATTCTGGGTGATATCAATTTTTTTAATTTTACCGATAAAAAATAAACCGATCCCTGTCAGCGAAGGAATACAGAGTTTAAAAGAAAGACTTACCGCAGGATTGAAATTTGTTTTCCATAGAAAAATAATTTTGGGAGCTATCTCGCTTGATCTGTTTGCAGTCCTGTTCGGTGGAGCTGTAGCTTTGCTTCCAATATTCGCAGGTGAAATTTTGTTTGTCGGTCCGCAGGGACTTGGAGTTTTAAGAGCTGCTCCTTCGATTGGCGCAGTTATAATGGCTGTATATATGACACGCAGACCTTTTACAAAAAATGCCGGCAGGAATTTACTGATCAGTGTTGTCGGGTTCGGACTTTGCATAATCTGTTTCGGGCTGTCAAGAAACTTTGGATTATCCATATTCATACTTGCATTGAGCGGAGGTTTTGACAGTGTAAGCGTTGTGATCCGCGCGACAATAATTCAGTTAATGACACCTGATAATATGAAGGGACGTGTATCGGCAGTCAACAGTATTTTCATCGGTTCATCAAATGAGATCGGAGCTTTCGAATCCGGCGTTGCCGCAAAATTTCTGGGTACAGTACCGGCAGTTATTATAGGAGGAACATTAACATTGCTGGTTGCCGGAGCAGTAGGAATTATTTCCCCGGCCATAAGAAAATTAAAGTTGTAAAAATTTAAAAACACAGATATGGATTTTGGAAAAGTAGAGGATCTCGATCAGGTGGATTTCACATTGCCTGATGATCATCCGGATACGGAAAAACTTTTTAAAACTTTAAAGAAAAGTAAAAAGAAAAAACCCGGAGTTTATGTCGGCTGCGCGAAATGGGGAATTAAAGAATGGGTAGGCAAACTTTATCCGCCAAAGACAAAGGAAAAAGAATTCCGTGCTAACTATCTGAAACAATTCAACTCTATCGAGTTAAACCCCACACATTACAGGATCCCAAGTGCAGGGACGATCACTGATTGGAAAACCGGAGCGGACAAGGATTTTAAATTCTGTCCGAAATTTTACCAGGGGATCAGTCATTTCGCGAGATTGAAAAATTGTGAAGGACTGACAAATAGTTTTTATGAATCAATAAATAATTTCGGAAGCAATCTGGGAACATGTTTTCTTCAGATGCCTCCGAATTATCCTCCTAAAAATTTCGCGGATCTTGAAAAATATCTGACAAGTCTACCGAAAAAGCCGGAGGTCTGTCTTGAGCTTCGCCATCCGGGATGGTTCAATGATGCAAAAGTTGCGGATGAATTATATGACATGCTCAAAAAAAATAAGATCGGTTTTGTCATTACCGACGCTGCAGGAAGGCGGGATGTCATTCACATGCGGCTCTCCACTCCGACCGCGTTCATTCGTTTTGTCGGCAATAGTCTTCATCCGACAGATTACAAACGCATCGATGACTGGGCTCTTAGAATAAAGCATTGGCTTGAGTCAGGTCTGGAGACAATATATTTTATTATGCATATGCATGACGAGAGAAATTCTCCCGAACTCTGCGCGTACACGATCAAACAGATCAATAAACATTGCGGTCTCGATCTGAAACCCCCGGGACTTTTTAATGAAGGTGAACGGACCAATATTTTCAAATGAAATTAAAATTCGAAATAGAGAATAAAACTTACTCGATTGATACCTCTGATCCTCTTGATATATCAATTCCATTGATATTCAACGGAGCACAGCCGAATACATATGATGTGAACCCTGCTAAAGCCAAAGCATATGAGACCGGAGATTTCATTGGAGATACACGCCGCGGCGGAGGATGCAACTTTGAAGAATATAAACTTATACCTCACTGCAACGGCACTCACACTGAAGGCGTGGGACATATTTCTATTGAAAGAATTTCCATTAGTGATATTTTGAAAGAATGTTTTATTCCTTCAACATTGATAAGTGTTCAACCTGAGCAAGCACTGAAAACTAAAGACAGATATATACCTGAGAAAGATGAGAGGGATCTTTTGATCACAAAAAAAATTATTGAAGAAAAATTAAAAAGTGCTGATAAAAATTTTCTGGGAGGATTGATTATCAGAACATTGCCCAATGACGATACAAAAAGATCAAGACAATATATGAAAGATCAGCCGCCTTTTTTTTCCATTGACGCGATGGAGTATATCATAAGTTTGAATGTAAAACATTTACTGATGGACATTCCTTCTGTTGACAGGACATTCGACGAAGGCAAGCTGACGGCTCATCATATTTTCTGGAATGTTCCGTTGGGATCTCAAGATGTTGATAGCCAAGATCATTCAATGAAGACAATTACTGAAATGATCTACGCAGCAAATGAAATTGAAGACGGAAAATATTTTATTAGCATACAGATCCCGAATTTTGTAGGAGATGCTGCGCCGAGCAGGGTTTTAATGTATCGAGTGCTTTGAGTGTGTTGAGTGCGTTGAGTGCGTTGAGTGTGTTGAGTGTGTTGAGTGTGTTGAGTGTGTTGAGTGTGTGGTTTATGTGGAGTGTGTGGAGTGCATGGAGTGTATGAAGTGTATGAAGTGTATGGAGTGTATGGAGTTTAGAGTGTGGAGTGAGAGTTTATTTCTGAAATTTCATCTAGTAAAAATAAAAAATATTGAAATTCAAACCCGACGTTACATTTGCAAAAGAGCTTGATCTTCTTGATCCTTTAAAGCATTACAGAGAAAAATTTTTTATACCAAAAGATAAGAACGGAAAAGATGTAATTTATCTTGCGGGCAATTCTCTCGGTCTGCAGCCGAAGACAGTAAGAGAACATGTTGAACAGGAATTATATGACTGGGAAAAGATCGCATTGGAAGGACATATCAGCGCGAAGAATCCCTGGCTCCCCTATCATGAATTCCTTACCGATCAGACCGCCGCGCTTGTTGGCGCAAAGCCTGAAGAAGTTGTTAACATGAATTCACTTACGGTTAATCTACATTTGCTTTTTGTTTCCTTCTACAGACCGACAAAGCAAAGACATAAGATCCTTATCGAGTCGAAAGCATTTCCTTCCGATCATTATGCTGTTCAGTCACAAATAAAATTTCACGCCCGTCTTGCCGCGAGGCAGGGGTTTGATGTTGAGACATCCCTGATTGAAATGAATCCTCGTGACGGAGAGAACACTATCAGGACTGAAGACATTGAAGAGTTAATAGAGAAAGAAGGTGACTCTATAGCTTTGATCTGGTTTGCCGGTGTAAATTATTACAGCGGTCAGGCATTTGAATTTGAACGAATCACAAAAGCCGGACATGAGAAAGGATGCGTCGTCGGATTTGACCTCGCTCACGCGACGGGAAATCTTTTAATGAACCTTCATGATTGGGACATTGATTTTGCAGTATGGTGTAATTATAAATACATGAATGCCGGACCGGGAGCTATCGGAGGAGCGTATGTGAACGAGAAACATCTGAAGGATCAGGACCTGCCGAAATTTCTCGGATGGTGGGGACATGATAAAGAAACAAGATTCCTGATGGAGCACAAGTATATAGCAATACCTACTGTCGAAAGCTGGCAGCTAAGCAACCCGCCTATACTGCAGCTCGCTTCGCTGAAAGCTTCACTTGATATTTTTGGTTCGGCGGGAATGAAGGCATTGAGAGAAAAGAGCGAGCAGCTGACATCTTACCTGGAATTTTTGATAAATGAAAATGAAAGTAGAGTTGCTGAAATAATTACCCCCAAAAATATTAATGAAAGAGGATGCCAGCTTTCATTGAGAATTAAAACTAATGGCAAGGAAGTTTATAACAGATTGTTAAATAAAGGAGTGGTTTGTGACTGGAGAGAGCCTGATGTGATCAGAGTGGCTCCGGTGCCGCTATACAATACGTTTGAAGATGTGTATAATTTTTCAAAAATATTATTCGAATAAATTATATTTAATATACTCAGATGGGAAAACAGATCACAGTTGTTGGGGCAGGGCTAGCGGGTTCACTGTTGTCAGTGTATCTTGCAAAGAAAGGTTTCGAAGTGAATATGTATGAGCGCCGGCCGGATATGCGAAAGGAAGATATCGAAGGCGGCAGGTCTATTAATCTGGCGTTGTCGACGAGAGGAATTCACGCGTTGAAGGAAGTCGGAATGTTTGATGAAATCAAAAAGATCGCAATACCAATGTACGGACGAATGATACACGCTGTAAACGGAGAAACGAATTTTCAAAGATACGGAAAGGATGATTCGGAATATATAAACGCGGTATCAAGAGCGGAGCTTAATAAATCCCTGATGGACCTTGCATCGAAGAATCCAAAAGTAAAAATACATTTTAACGAACGATGC
>JBDTLQ010000100.1:0-9093 GCA_039934715.1 Ignavibacteria bacterium
AAATATCATGCCTTGTAATCTTATCTGTTTCAATTCCAAGTTCATTTAGCTTCTGAATTATACTCTCATACATCTTTTCACTTGAATAATGTCTTTCAATCGGTGAATTATGATTGTTCATAATAATTTTATTTTTAATTTTAATCTAATTTAAATATAAAGATTTTAAGTTTATACATAAATTTAATAATCGTTTGTTCTATTTTATTTAATTATGGCAACTATCAACTACCAACTATCAACTACCAACTATCAACTATCAACTATCAACTATCAACTACCTAATACTCTATGCTCAAAACCAACTTTACATTTCTCAAAGGCATCGGATAACCTGATATGATCTGATAGCTTTCATTCAAAATATTGTTCATTTCAAATTTTATTACTGCCTTTAGTTCTTTGAAATTAAAATCCTTGTATATATTACCATCAATTAAATTCACCGGTGGCAGATGATCTGTGTTCTCAAAATTTGTAAACCTCTTTCCTGTATAAGTATAATATAAATTCAATCCTGTTCCCCCATATTTCAGATTTAAATTACACTTTGCCATGTTCGTAGGTATGTAAAAAATTTGTTTATCAAATGTAGGGTCGCCTTCATAAATCTTACTTTTCTTTAGTGAACTTGTATATGAATAATTCAGATTCACATTGGCAGAGAGTTGATCGGAAAAAATTTTTTGAATACTGAGATCGATCAGAATTACATTTGATGAAGACTTCCCGATATTCTTTGGCGTATACAGACCGCTGGAGTTTGGTGACCACACAATTTTATCCGCCGCATTCGTATATGAGTATGTCATCTCAATTGTGTTGTAAGTAAATAAATTGAAATTATATATCGCTCCTATGTCAGCGTTGAGTGATTTCTCAGGCTTTAAGTTCTTGTTGCCAAGATCCTTCCAGTACAGCTCATTAAATGTAGGCGCCGCATAATTGTTTCCCGCGCTTGCTTTCAGATTTAATTGTTGATCTTTGAACGGTTTAAAGTTTAATCCGAGCTTTCCCGATACTACATTTTTTCTAATGTCTGAAATATAATCGTACCTTACCGACGGAAAAACCTTGAAAGCGCCGCCTATGCTGACCTGTGATACCAGAAAAACCGAAGGCTGAATTCTTTCTGCCAGATCCTGAGTTTCATTGCTTTTCAGATTTGAATAACTTGCTTCATAACCCGTTACAAACTCATACTTTTTCCCGGTTATATTAAGCTGTGAAGTATTTGACATGAATGTATTTTTATAATAACTCGTTGACATCCCATCAAAGTAATGCGACAGATTATTCTGAAAATTAATTTGTGACTTAAATGAAAGTTCCGAATTGAATGCTCTGTCGAATGACAATACATTGTTCCAGTTCTTATCCCGCTGATCAGATGGTGAAGGAGCAGAGCCGGTTTCTATTCCCGGAATATTCCTGAACTGATCAGTGTAGCTGAAGTAATATTTTATCAAAGAATTCTTATGATCGTTATAGCTGATGTCAGCTGAATAAACTGAAACATCGTAATCGGAATTAGCTCTTTCTTTCAAAAGATATTCTGCACCGGTATCAAAATAATATTTATAATTATTCAGCGAACTCTCATTTGAATAATTGATGCCAATGCTAACATCCTTCAGAGTTTTTTCAAACCCAACATAAATTTTTCGCTGATCATATGACCCGATCTGTCCGTTAAGTTTAAGACTGAGGTCATTAAGGGAATTATTTTTTGTAATAATATTTATTACTCCGCCGATAGCCTCGGATCCATAAATTGAGCTGGAGCCGTTATTCAGGACCTCTATCTCTTCTATGTTATCTTTGGAAATTGAGTTGAGATCAAGCTGATTGTTTTGAGATGAGTTAAGCTTAAAGCCATTTAAAAGGATCAGTGTATGCTCGGATCCCAGACCGTTCATTGAAACTGTGTTCAGAGAATAATTTCCGCCGTAAGATTTAACATACACACCCCCGGCAATCTGCAGTACATCCGACAAGGTCTCACCGTTCTTATCCCTGATCGCAGTCCTGTCAATGAGCTGAACCTTTGTAGGTGAATTGAACTTATCGGTTGTTATTTTATTACTGAAAACCTTTATCTCTTTGGTTTTGTAATTGCCCGAATCTTTTCCTTGTGAATAAACCATGCTGCTCATTAAAATAAAAATAAAAAACATTACCAGGCTGTTACTCCCGACAGCTCGTATATTAATTTTATCTATTTTTATTTTTTTTAAACCCATTCTAAATTATATTTTAAAACAAAAAACTCCCGGCATCTTTTAACTCAAAAGGAAAAATATAAAATGAGTTTAAAAGAAACCGGGAGTCTCTTTAAGTATTCATCTATCTTTTCCCACGAAGATTTATTGAAACAATATTCAGGCAGGTCTCCTGGCTTAAAAGCAATTTCCGGATCGCCTTCCCATTCTAAAATAATGAGCAGTGGACTGTTGAGCCGGTCTTCTTTATTACAGTTGCGGGGACAGTTACGGATTCAAACCGTATTCCCTATTAATCCCTTTTAAAAGGAACCAAAATATTTTTTTCAAAAGAACTGTACAAAATTAAGTATTATTAATGTGAATCTCAATTCAACTCACTTAACAAATTGTTTAAGAGAATTACTCTGTGTTTCTCTCTTCTCAAAAATAAATTCATCGTTGACCGGGTTGTAAAATTTTTGTATCAGCAGATTTTTCATTATACCGTTATCATCATAGCTTAGTAAATATAAAGAAGCTGAGATTCTATCAAGAGTGACTTTTGTGGACTTTGAAACGATCGGATAGATCTGCTCTTCAAGATACAACTGGAGATCGTCGTCACCTTCTTCTCCCATGATATTCTGAACAAGCGCACCGCTGAATGCTTCTTCAACTGTCATAGTTGTATCCGTATCTGTCTCCTCCTGCTGCGATTCAGTCTTTGGGTTTTCTGTTTTATCTTTGGTAGGATTTTCCTTATTACAGGAAATAAAAAACACTATGATAATGACCGGAATCAAAGACCTAATTTTGACACTCAATATTCTTGTTACTAAATTTTCTAATTTTTTTTATCAAAACAAATAATCCAACCAATTATCTAATTAACAAATTAACTAATTAACAAATTAACAAATTAACTAATTAACAAATTAACTAATGACCTTCATTTCTCTTCCGATCTCACCGAATAGTTCCAGAATCCTGTTAAGTTGCTTATCTTCATGTGTAGCCATGAATGAAGTTCGCAGCATAGCCATACCTACAGGCACTCCGGGTGAAATAAACGCATTCACAAAAACTCCGGCATCAAATAATTTTCTCCAGAACTGGAATACTATATCATCTTCACCTAGCACAACAGGAACTATCGCCGTCCTGCTGTCGATTACTTTGAATCCCATTTGTTTAAAACCTGTTCTCATTTTTTCCGCATTCGCAATAAGGTTAGTAATTCTTTCAGGTTCAGCCTTAAGAATTTCCAATGATGCGTCAGCGGCGGCAACAGATGCTGGTGTTGGAGACGCGGAAAAAATTAACGCCGGTGAGTGATGTTTTATGTAATTGATCACCCTAGCTTCCCCGCCGACAAATCCTCCGAGCGACGCGAATGTTTTTGAGAATGTACCCATTACCATATCAACTTCATCCACCAGTCCGAATTCCGAAGGAGTTCCTCTTCCACCTTTCCCAATTACTCCGGTAGAGTGAGCATCATCTATCATGATCCGGGCGTTATATTTTTTGCAAAGCTCAACTAGCTTTGGCAGATCAACGATCTCTCCTGTTGTAGAAAACACTCCATCAGAAGCAACAAGCTTCGGAGCATCCAAAGGAATAGCCATCAGAACTCTTTCAAGATCTTTCATGTCATTATGCTTGTATCTTTTAAATTCTGCAAAGGCGCCTTTTGCCATCATATTCGCTGCAACAATACAGGCATGATTATCCTTATCTGAAATTTCGTATTCGCCTTTTGAAACAAGAGTCGGAATGATACCCTGCGCCGTTTGATACCCCGTGGAAAAAAGCAGTACAGATTCTTTACCGAGAAAATCAGCAAGCTTTTCTTCAAGCTGTATATGAAGATCAAGAGTACCTGTCAGATATCTTGAGCCCGAGCAACCGGTACCGTATTTTTTTATTGCCTCGATCGCCGCTTCACGCACCTTCGGATGAGCTGTCAGCCCTAAATAATTATTAGAACCGGCCATGATTATCTCACGGCCTTCGATCATCACCACAGGTCCTTCGTTTGCCTCAATGGCTCTGAAGTAAGGGTAAATGCCCGCGGCCTTCACATCATCAGCTCTTGTGTAATTATAGCATTTCTCAAATAAATCCATTTATACTCCTGAATATTTATTTTGAAATATATTTTTTGAACATAGAAAATACTAATTATAATTTTTAACTTCTATTTAATAAGAAATGAATTTGTTCAGACCTAAGAACACGACAAAAAATTGATCGCTGATCACACAGATTTATGCTGATATTCACTGATAATTCACTTTTGGAAAAAATTCTAGTATTTTAATAAAAAAAATCAATTTTTAAAATTTTAGTTTTAAATTAGTTTCTGAAGTATTCTTTTCAAATATCAAATATAAAGCTAATAAAATCAGCGACAATCCGCTTTATCAGTGTCATCAGCGTGCCATAAAGTTTTGTCGAGTACAGAGTGTTCAGTCGTTATTCCAAACCGCGATCAGTGTACAGTCCGTTTTGTTCAATTAAAAATATATTCTAAATAATTTGAAGGCATTAGTAACAGGCGCTACAGGCTTTGTCGGAAGTCATCTCGTAGATAAGCTACTGGAGAAAAATTACGAAGTATACTGTATGAAGAGAAGAACTTCTTCGACAAAATGGCTTGACGGAAAAGATGTAAAGTTTGTTGAAGGTGATCTTTTTTCAAATGATGTTCTGGAAAAGACCATCATTGAAATGGATTATGTGTTTCATGTCGCCGGTGTTGTAAAGGCAAAGACAAAAGAAGGATTTTATCATGACAACTATGAAGCAACAAAGAATCTTCTTGAGATCACTCACAAAGTAAATCCCGGAATAAAAAAATTCATCTTTGTTTCTTCGCAGGCTGCCGGCGGTCCTACGCGCACGGAAAAACCTGCTGACGAGAATACAAAGTCCGAACCCATTACAACATATGGGATCTCTAAACTTAAAGCCGAAGAAGAAGTTGAAAGTTATAAGGATAAATTTCCTGTTACCATCATCAGACCTCCGGCTGTTTTCGGACCGCGTGATACAGAGATATTAATTTATTTTAAAACTTTTTCAAAAGGACTTAACAGTGTCATCGGCTTTGATGCAAAATATCTCAGTCTTGTTTATGTTGAGGATCTTGCTGACGGAATTATTCTCGCTGCCGAAAGCGATAAAGCAAATGGTCAGAAATATTTTATCTGCATGGACAAAGCATACAACTGGGATGAGATCGGAAGTGTTACTTCAAAATTGCTGGGGAAAAAAGCCTTAAAGATCAGGCTTCCTCACTCGGTAGTTTATTCCGTCGGGTATCTTGCAGAACTTTTTTCAACTTTTTCAAAAAAACCCGCAACACTTAATATCGAGAAATGCAGAGACATCACTCAGCTCCGCTGGGTTTGCTCAAATGAAAAAGCCAAAAGAGAACTTGGGTTCGAAGCGAAGTTCTCTCTGGAAAGCGGATTTAAGAAAACTATTGACTGGTACAGAGAGATGAAATGGATCTGAGGGATTTGGGATTTGTCGGATTTGGGATTTTTGATTTTTGATTTTAGATTTTAGATAGTTTTATTTTATGGAATAAAAAATATTAAATACAATTGAAACAATACTTAGAAAAAATATTAACTGAAGTTTTTAAAAAATCAGATTTTCCTCTGAAGCAATTTCAATTTGATAAACCGAAGGAGGGCAAATTTGGTGACCTGTCAACAAATGCAGCGATGCTGCTTGCAAAAGAACTGAAAGCCCCGCCAAGAAAGATCGCTGAAGAGATAATCAGTAATCTGGATTATGATAAAGAACTGATCACTAAGATCGAGATCGCCGGTGCAGGATTTATTAATTTTTTTCTTTCTGATAATATTTACAAAAAAGAACTCAATACTATTCTCGAAAAAAAATCTGACTATGGCAGATCGGATGTTAATAAAAACAAGATAGCCAATCTCGAATGGGTCAGCGCCAATCCGACCGGTCTTCTTCATCTGGGCCACGGAAGACAGGTTGCATTAGGAAAAGCGATAGCTAACTTATTGGAATGGTCCGGTTACAAAGTTACCCGTGAATATTATTACAACGATGCAGGAAATCAAATGAACACGCTGGGTAAATCGGTTTATGCAAGATACATGCAGATCATTGATCCCTTATTTCCATTTCCTGAAGACGGTTATGCTGGTGAATATATAAAAGATATTGCGAAAATAATTTATGATGAAAAAAAAGACTCATTAAAAGATTCTGATGACTTAAAATTTTTCATAAAAAAAGGAGAAGATCATCTTTTTAAACTCATAAGAAAAACCCTTGACAGGTTTGGGATCCATCATGACGTATTTTTTAATGAAACTTCACTTTATGAGAATAACGATATTAATAAAGTCATTGATGAATTCAAAGCGAAAGGACTTGCCTACGAAGATGAAGGTGCTTTATGGCTTAAGATGGACACTAAAGAAGGTTTTCAAAAAGACAAGGTCATTGTGAAATCAACTGGAGAACCAACTTACAGACTGCCCGATATCGCCTACCACATTAATAAGATCAATCGCGGTTACGATCTGATACTCGATATTTTCGGTTCCGATCATGGTGATACTTATAAAGAAGTATTATACGGTGTTAAGTCTCTTGGTTATGATTCCGATAAAATAAAAGTGATCATTCATCAGATGGTAACTTTTAAAACCGGAGATGAGACTATCAAGATGAGCAAGAGAAATGACAAGTCTTATACTCTTGATGAACTCATAGATGACATCGGTGCTGACGCGACACAATTCTTTTTTGTGATGCGGGGCGTGAACACGCATCTTGATTTTGACATTGAGCTTGCAAAAGATAAATCGGAAAAAAATCCGGTTTACTATCTCCAGTATGCTTACGCACGCATTTGCGGGATATTGCGAAACGCTGATGAGCATCTTCCCGAATATAAGAACGCGGAATTAAATAAAATAAACATTGAACTGATAAAGTCTGAAGAAGAGATAAAGCTTCTTAAAGTTCTGTCACGATTTCCTGAAGAGGTCTTAAGCGCAGCGTTTTCTTATGAACCGCATAAGATAATCACTTACCTTAATGAAGTTGCCGAACATTTTCATCGCTTCTATCACAACAACAGAGTTGTGGATATCGAAAACAAGAAACTGTCAGTCGTAAGGCTTCAGATCTCAATGGCAGTTAAACAGGTATTGAAAAACGGGTTTGAAATAATCGGTATCGGTGCTCCCGAGAGAATGTAGGGAGCTTGTGCTTACAACTAAAAAAGGCGGATAAATAATTTACCGCCTTTTTTTATCAACTAATTTACTTTTTTACTTTTTATCCGTACTCTTTTTTTCGCCTTTCTTTGTACTGGCATCCTTTTTTACATCTTCCATCTTCTTTGTTTGATCCTTCTTTACGTCTTCCATTTTCTTTGTATTGTCTTTTGTCATGCTGCTGGAAGATGTTTCAGTGGTTTTGGTAATTGTCTTTGGCCGTTTTCTCATCACAGGATTCATAATGGATCTTTCACTCATTGAAGAGTAAGTTCCCATTTGGTCCTTATTGAGAATGTTTCCAATGTTACTTTTTTCTGTTTCCCACATTTTTGCATCTGTCTTTGAGCCCTGCTTTGTGTAATAATCAAGCAATGAAGAATATACTTTATTATACTGATCCGTCGAAAGATTCAGTTTCCTGTAAAGCATATCCGCAGAGCGCCCTGCTTTATCACCCGGCAGGTTCTGTGCAAATGAATTTGAACTTAAAGATACTAAAGCTGCTAATACTATCATCATGCTGATGATTTTCTTGCTTAACATTTCTTTCCTTTCTTGTTTTGATTTTTATTTTTTTGCTTAATGTAAACTCTGCCAACCGGCAGAGTTTCTTATTTGACAATTATCAGTTACGATCCAATTTATCATTAGTTTCAAAACGCTCAATCGGTGATCTTTAACGTGAATTCACGTGTGTTGCCGTTCACTTCAGGATAATACATCAGCATTCCTTTAGCCGGATTAACAATGTATTCCCCGGGGATCTGTGCTCTCATGATATAGCTAAACTCATATTCCCCTTTCCCAAGATAAGTTACAAAAAATGTAACCCTGTTGTCCCTGACCTCTTTGTCAGCATACCACCATCTCCAGTAATAATAATTATATCCTGCATAATCATTTTCATCTTCGATCTTAAATGCCCAGTCCTCTTTTATTACTTCAACACCTGCAGGCAGCGGATCCTCAAGCATGAAATACTGATACTCTTCATTCTTCGAATAAACCTTCATCTTGACAAGTATTTCGTCGCCGGATTTTACTGAACCGTCAAAATATTTTTTCCTGTATGTGATCTTATCTTCAGTATAGGAATTATATTTTTCAAGTTTGTAATACTCCCTCTCAACTCTGAATCCTTCCTCTGTCGCTGAAATATTGTTAGATGAATTATAATAATTCAGATCTGAAGAAAAGTAAACCTTTCCCGGACCGCTCTTCTCAATTCTGATTGTATTAGCACCCTGCTTCAATATCTGATTATTGATCTTGACCAGTTCTCCTTTTTTGAATACATCATCTTTGGTAAGCTGTCTTTCAAAGACACTTTGATCATTAATGAAAATCTTTACGGAATAATTTGGTGCAAGCTCATTTGAAGTCTGCAAATAATCAACCATCGCATAAATGATCATCGCAGTCTCCTGCGTGTTTCTCCATGCCATGCCGCGGCGCTGCATGATCAGCCATCTTACAACCTTATCTTTCAATTCTGACTTTTCATTGATGTTGACTATTGCTTTAAGAGCCATCGCGGTTGTCTGCACCTTGTCGTCCTGCCATTGATAATGGAATTCCTTTCCTTCCCAGTATGCAGCTCCTTCACC
>JBDTLQ010000101.1:0-9082 GCA_039934715.1 Ignavibacteria bacterium
AACCTTTAACTTTGAACCTTTAACTTTGAACCTTTAACTTTGAACCTTTAACTTTGAACCTTTAACTTTCAACTTTAAACCTTCAACCTTCAACTTTTAACCTTCAACTTTTAACTTTTAACTATAAGACTTTCTCTTTCAGGACCCACGGAAACATATTTTATATTATACCCGATCAGCTCTTCGATTTTGTTCACATAACTTTTCGCCGTTGCCGGGAGTTCCGAGAATTTCCGGCAGTCTGAGATATTCTCCTGCCATCCTTCCATTTCTATATATTTCGGTTTCGCCATTTCGAGCGCAGGTGTAAGAGGAAAGTCTTTTGTTGTCTTACCATTAATTTCATATTCAGTACATATCAATAATTTTTTCTGACCTGAAAGGCTGTCAAGCTTAGTGACAGCTATCTCATCTACGCCCTGAACTTTTGCTCCATATCTTGTAGCTACTGCATCGAAATGTCCTATACGTCTTGGCCTTCCGGTCGCCGCTCCGTATTCATACGCAACCTCCCTGAGAAGACCTGCTTCTTCTTCAGGCATCTCGGTTGTAAACGGTCCGCTTCCAACACACGTTGAAAAAGCTTTCATTACACCGATCACCTTATCAATTCTTTTATTGAATAAACCTCCGCCAGCCGGAGCATAGGAAGCAAGTGTGCATGAAGAAGTTGTGTAAGGATAAATTCCGTAATAAATATCTCTCAGCGAACCGAGCTGTGCTTCGAACAAAATCTTCTTACCAGCTGATGCGGCTTCCTCAAGAACTTTAGTTGTATCACAAATGTAATGTTTTACTTTACTGCCAAAGTTATTTATCCATTCAAGGATCTCTTCCGCGCTCAAGATGTCATTGCTTCCGTAGACATTTTTAAGAAGGAGATTCTTCCAGTTCACAAGATCGGTGATCCTTCTTTTCAGATCTTCAGGATAAAATAATTCACCGAGCTGAATACTTTTCTTCTGGTATCTTTCTCCGTACGCGTAGGCGATCCCGCGGCGTGTAGAGCCGAACGCCGAACTTCCGAGTCTTTCTTCCTCGAGATTATCTTCAAGCCTGTGAAATGGAAACGTGATCGTCGCGCGGTCTGAAACTCTTATGTTTGAAGTATCGATACCGGAATTTTTGAGCCCGGAAATTTCTTCAGCCAGAGCCTCAACATCTATTACCATTCCCGGCCCGAGAATATTTATTACTTTGGGATTAAAGATGCCTGAAGGGATCAGATGAAGCTTGAATGTTCCGAAGTCATTGACCACTGTATGTCCCGCGTTATTCCCACCCTGATACCGCGCAACTATATCAACATTCTGCGCAAGATAATCAACCATTCTTCCTTTTCCTTCATCTCCCCACTGAAGACCGACCAGTACTGAAATATTATTTTCCATTATCACGGTTTATGTTTAAGCATAAAAAAATCTTCAGACAGCTTGCGCCGTTATGAAGATTTAAAATTGAATTTTATTAAAAAGCTATTTATGAGGATGCTCCGAATTCAAAGACATTGTTAAGCTTAGTAAGCTTTAGTATGCTTAATATCTTTTCATTCGTATTAATTATGTTCAGGGTGCCGTGTGAATCTTTGATCTTTTTAAGACAGCTTATCAGTATTCCGAGTCCCGAGCTGTTTATGGTCTTCAGCTTTGCGAGATCGAAAGTAAAAGATTTGACACCGTCTTTCATTTCAGTTGCTATAAAGTCATTGAGAGCATTGAAGTGATTTAATCCCACAACATTCTCGTCCACTTCTATGGAAACGCAACGTTCGTTATCTTTTTCCGAATATGTCTTATTTATCTCAGGCATTTACTTTCTTGATTTTCGGGCTTGTAAGTTTAGTCCTGCCAACATTCCTTTCTCTCAGGATCTTATTTGCACGCTCTTTCCAGTCAACAACAATTGCGCTTGCCACAAACACAGATGAATATGTTCCTGTAATGATACCGACTCCGAAAGTAAATGCAAAGCTTCTGTTCACTTCTCCTCCGAATAAGAATAAAACCAGAACCGTTATAAACACAGTGCCGCTGGTAATGATGGTCCTGCTTAGTGTGGCATTAATACTTCTGTTCATAATATGAGTAATATCCTCATTCTTGAACAGCTTGATATTTTCTCTTATTCTATCGAATACAATAACTGTGTCATTAGACGAAAAACCGACAAGTGTTAAGAACGCAGCAAGCATCGACTGATTAAATTCAAGACGCAGATTCGGAAATACAGCATCCGCAATTGCGATCACTGCGATCGTGATCAGAACATCGTGAAACAACGCAAGCACCGCTCCGACTGCAAATACAAACTGGAACCGGAATGACAGGTAAATTAATATCGCGATCAGAGAAAATAATACCGCAAATAAGGCATTTCGTCTGAGTTCGGCACCTATCTTGGGACCTACTTTGTCTGTTCTTAATACCTGAAAAGTATTGGAAGTAAATTTTTCTTTTATTTTCTCTTGTATCTTATCCGACACTTGCTGACCTTCTTCCTGCATAGGAGTTCGGAGTAATATATCATTTTCAGTTCCTAAGGTCTTAATTTCCATTCCCTGAAATCCGGCCTCATCCATAGCGGTTCTTAATTCAGATATGTCAACGGGCTTTTCAAATTTGATCTGAAGCTCTGTTCCTCCGCTGAAATCAATTCCGAGCGGTATACTTTTCATAGTAAATAAAATTATAAAGCCTATTATGATTATGGTTGCGGAAACCACATAAAATATTTTCCTCTTTGATAAAAAATCATAATTTGTGTTTTCAAAAATTCTCATTCTATATATGAAATATTAATGTTTCTAATAATAAATTTAGTTTTAACCGAAGCTGATCTTTTTCCCTTTTTCAATCATTATATCAAATATATAATGTGTGATTACAATAGCTGTGAATAAATTTGCTAACAAACCGCAAATAAGTGTTAATGCAAATCCCTGGATCGGACCGCTGCCGAACTGGTACAAAATTATTCCTGTAATTATACTGATAAAGTGTGAATCTATGATCGCTGAAAATGCCTTCTTATAACCGAGATCAACCGCTGTTCTTATTGGCTTACCCGCCGAGAGCTCCTCTCTTATTCGTTCAAAGATAAGAACGTTTGTATCCACCGACATACCTATAGACAGGATCAATCCTGCAATACCGGGTAAAGTCAGAGTTGCTTTCAATGAAGCCATTATACCAAGTATCAGAAGCATATTTATGAGCAAAGCGACATCGGCGATCGTTCCTCCGAACCTGTAATAAACTATCATGAACAAAGCGACCAGCAGTAATGCGGCGATTGATGAAAATACGCCTGACCTGATCGAATCTTCTCCGAGAGAAGGTCCGATAGAACGCTCTTCTATAATCTTTACCGGTGCAGGTAAAGCACCCGCTTTTAAAACGATCTCAAGAAGTTTTGCTTCCTGAACATTCGCCATTCCTTCTATCTGTGAATTTCCGCCTGTGATCTTGTTTCTTACTACAGGGGCCGAATAAACAACCTTATCAAGAACGATGGCGATTCTTTTATTAATATTCGCGCCCGTTATTCTCGCCCAGTCGGCTGAACCTTCAGCATCCATTTCCATCGAAACTATCGGAGAGTTGTTTGAAGGATCAATGTTTGATCTTGCATCTACTATGACTTTTCCTGTAAGCTCCGCATCTTTTTTTACTGCGTATAAAACATGTATCTTCTCGCCTTCAGATTCAAATGTCCTGTTTGACCATGCGAACTGCATGTCGGAAGGGATCACATCTTTTACAAGTGGATTATTCAGAATTCTGTCAACTCTATCTTTATCACTGTCTCTTACATAGCCGTCTGCCGTTCCGCTTTGCTGATTAAGAGAAACAAGGGAAAAGAAAGGATATTTAGCCTTGAATTCTTCTTCAGAAAGCTGTGACTTATCAGTTGAATCTTCAACTGCCCCGGTATCAGTAGTGGTCAAAGAAGTATCAGATGTTTTTGAAGTGTCCTCCTTATCTTTCTTATCTGTCTTATTTTTAGATGCCGTGTCTTTCTTTTCTGTAATATTTTTTTTGTCCTTAAGAGAATCTTTCTTTACGTCACCGGCAACCTTCTTTTTATCCGCAATCGAATCCTTCTTTCCAGCTGTACTATTGTTTGTAGTATCCTTTGTTGAAAGCGATTCTGTCTTAAGCTTCAGCGAATCATTTATAATGGATGTGGAAGTCGAATCATTCACAAGAGCTGAATCACCGACAAGAACTTTATTTATCGCTTCCATCACTTTTACAGTTGACTGTGGATTATATACCAGTTTGAACTCAAGCAAAGCTGTTCCCTCAAGAAGTTTTCTTACTTCTTCAGGATTGCTTACACCCGGAAGCTCAACTATAATTCTGCTGTTACCGATCTTCTGTATCTGAGGCTCAGCTACACCATACTGATCAACCCTGTTTCTCACGATCTCAACTGCTCTGTCAAGAGCGTTGTCTATTTCCTTGCTAAGCTTGGTTTCAACATCGGCTTCACTGTCTCTTACCTCTCCATAGAATGATTTTAATCCGAGGCCTTTATCTTTAAGCTTTACCTTAAAAGTTTCGAGTATGATCTCTTCATTATTCTTAGTCGCAGATTTAACCTCTTCAAGAATTGCTAAAAGCTGATCATCTTTTTTCTTTGCCATGTCTTCAAGGAGCTTTACAACATCAACGTCCATGACGACATACATCCCGCCCTTAAGATCAAGACCAAGCTTCAGTCTTTTATCTCTTGCGCTTATCAGTTTCTGATTATTCTTATCAATAAAATCGATACTATCCTGCCCCGAAAGGTGCTTCATCTCCTTATTCAGCTGGTAGTCCTGATAAGTAGGATATAAGAAGAAGAGGGAGAATGCGATAAGTACAATTGTAATGATAATTCTGGAAAGATTTTTCTTCAATATTTCACTCCGTAATTATTAATTATTGTCTTAAAAGGGTTAAAAAATACAGTCTTCAATATACTTTTAATGCGGAAAAATGTCAATGTAGTTTATTGATTGAGCTGCAATCATAAGGAATTATAAACATGATAAGGCACATTAGTCCAAAAGTTTGCATTTTGTTTTTATGTCATAAAAAACGTTTGTATTTACATAAACCTTACTCAGGAATTAACTTTGCAATTGCAATCATTTCTTAATATTTTAGCAAAACTCCTTTATCAACCTCCCCAAGATTAATGCCAATTGAAAACTACAATTTTTTTTATACTAATATTTTTTTTAAATTCGTATCTGAATGCAAAGGTTATTTATCTTGAGCCCGCTTCGAATGCGAAATATGTAAACATAAATAACAACATAATCATTGGGCTGAATGAAAGAATAGAAAATTCAGATCTGAATTCAATCATAAATGTAACCGGCACTTTAAGCGATATTCATACGGGTGAAATAATTCTTGCGGAAGACAAAACAAAAATAATATTCAAACCACACTATCCATTTTCATTAAACGAAAAGGTTGTAGTGAAAGTACATAATCTTAAAACATCTTCAGGAATAGATAACAGCTTTACATACACTTTTCAAACCCAGCTTTCCAAGGTTGAGTGGGACTATAAAAAAAGTTTTATTGATGAGATCGGAAACACTTCTTCTGAAAATATATTTACGGAATCAGAGGGCTCATCAAATTTACCAATACTGACTGTCAATCTTTCCAACAATCCCACACCGGGTGACTTATATTTGAGCAATTTCCCTTTTATAGTCATTCCAAACACTCCTTACCTTCTGACTTCAAATAACCAAGGAACGTATTCTTTTTTCAAAGAGGTGAATGATTACAGGGCTTTGGATTTTAAGAAGCAGCCAAATGGCATGCTGACATACGGAGCAAACGGGAAATTTTATGCAGAGAATGCATACCACAATTTAATTGATAGTTTTGAGTGCGGAAACGGATACGAAACAGACCATCATGAATTGCGGATACTGAATAACGGACATGCTTTGTTGATGAGTTATGATCCGCAAGCAATTGATATGAGTAAGATAGTACCGGGTGGTAATGAGAATGCGACTGTTATTGGATTGATCATTCAGGAACTTGATGAAAATAAGAACGTTGTTTTCCAATGGCGAAGCTGGGATCATTTTGCAATAACAGATGCAGAGCATGAAAATCTTACAGCGGAGGTGGTTGATTGTGTACATGGAAACGCAATTGAGTTGGATAACGATGGCAACCTGCTGATCTCGTCAAGACATTTGAGCGAAATTACAAAGATAAGCCGATCAACCGGAGAGATCATCTGGCGTCTTGGCGGAGTACACAATCAGTTTATTTTTGTTAATGATCCAATACAGTTTAGTTACCAGCATCACATAAGGAGAATTCCAAACGGAAATATAACTCTGTTTGATAATGGGAATTTTCATACACCACCTTTTTCACGTGCAGTTGAATATAATTTAGATGAAACAAATAAAATTGCTACTCTTGTTTGGAAATTCAGACATGTTCCGGACATACACGGATTTGCCATGGGTTCAGTGCAAAGACTAACTAACGGAAATTCATTGATCTGCTGGGGAGCCGCGAACCCCTCCATGACAGAAGTTTCTCCGGCAGGAAATATAGTTTTGGAAATGTCCCTGCCCGCAAATATATATACATACAGAATTTTTAGAGACGAAGCCAATTTGACCTTAAATGTGAAACTTGCTATCGAAGGATTTTATGATATTCAAACCAATCAACTTAGAATCAAAGATAGTGTTAAAGCTTATCTGAGAAATGTCAATTCACCTTTTGCAATTATTGATTCTTCAGATTCTGAAATTGATTCGATAAGCTTGACAGGTACTTTTCAATATCACAATGCATCGACCGGAATTTATTATATTTCAATCAAACATCGCAACGGGCTGGAAACATGGAGTAAGAACGGTGGAGAACTCTTATCAAAAGGTATGATGTATTCATATGATTTTACAAGCTCCATATCAAACGCTTATGGAAATAATCTTGTGCTTAAAGGTACAAAATATTGTTTATATAGTGGAGATGTAAATCAGGATGGTTATGTAAATTTGGTTGATAAAGTATCAATATATAATAATGCTGTCAACTTTATTACCGGTTATGTAAATACTGATATAAATGGTGATAATGTTGTTAATCTGGATGACCTATTAATTGCAAATAATAATTCGCTCAAGTTTGTGAGTGCCAGAAGACCTTGAGAATCAACCAAAGTCAATAATCGATGAACTTAAACCCGCGCCGAATTATTCCTAAAGATCACCTTTAATAGGTCTTACAATTACATCTTCAATTACAACTTTTCTCGGCTGCTCACTAATATTTACGATGATCTTTGCAATATCTGCAGGGGACATCATCCGGCTCTTATATCTCTGTCTGAATTTACTGTCCCACATTGAGGTCTCAACAGCGCCCGGAAGAACGTTGCTTATTTTTATATTAAAGCGCCTTACCTCTTCCCTCAAACTGTTTGACATTGCTAACAACGCCGCTTTTGATGCCGAGTACACCGAACTGTTTTCAAATGAAGTATTGGCTGCGACTGAAAGTACATTTATTATCTGCCCCTTTTTTTTCTTTATCATCTGGGGAAGTACGAACTTCATGCACAAGAAAGCTCCCCTTAGATTTGTGTCCATCACATTATCATAATCAAAAGTCTTTGTCTCGAGAAAAGATTTAAATACAGTTACCCCTGCATTGTTTATCAACAGATCAATACTTCCGTATTTTTCGCGGATCCTCTTCGCCGTGATCTGAATGCTTCTCTCCGACAATACGTTGCATACGAATGCTGATGCCTCTCTTTCCGCGTACTTTATTTCGCTAACAATTTTTACCAGCCGTGATTTTCTCCTTGCAGTGACAACAACAATATGTCCTGCCTTCGAAAATTCATTTGCAATAGCCTGGCCTATTCCCGTTGACGCGCCGGTGACCCAGACAACCTTTTGGTTCATAGATTTAATTGTTATTGAATATTAAGTACCGGATATTGAATGTTACATTTGATCTTCACAGCAATTTAATATTTTTTAATACTAACTACTAACACTTAAGTATTAAGTATTAAGTATTTAGTATTTAGTATAATTAGTATTAAGTATTTGTTTAACTTTTAACTTTTAACTTTTAACTTTTAACTTTTAACTTTTAACTTTTAACTGTCAACTGTCAACTGTCAACTGTCAACTGTTTAACTGCCCTTGTGTTCTCCCCAAACTTCTCTCAACACATTAGATATCTCTCCGATCGTTGCATAACTTTCTATGGCTTCAAGGAAATACGGAAGTAAATTTTCGGCTGTGTTTGCTTTAACTTTGATAGTACCAAGAAGTGATTCAACCTTCGCGTTGTCCCGTCTTGCCTTCAAATTTTTTAATTTCTCAATCTGCTTTCTCCTCACATCATCATCAAACTTAAAGAGAATATACTGCTCGTCATTTTCAGATGTGAATTCATTAACACCGACTACTATTTCCTTTTTCTCCTCAAGATCTTTTTGAAACCGGTATGCATTTTTTTCAATCTCATTTTTTTGAAATCCATACTCAATCGCCTTCAGAGCTCCTCCAAGTTCATCGATCTTTTCAATATACTCTGTCGCTTTCTTTTCAATCTGTTCAGTAAAATATTCCAAAAGATAAGACCCGCCCAAAATATCAGCACCGTCGGCAACTCCGCTTTCGAAAGCTATAATCTGCTGCGTTCTTAACGCGGTCTGAACCGACTGCTCCGTAGGAAGTGCAAGTGCTTCGTCCTTCGCGTTTGTGTGAAGCGACTGGCATCCGCCTATTACTGCAGCGAGGGCCTGTATGGTAACACGCGCTATGTTGTTGTCAATTTGTTTGTCAGTCAGAGTCGATCCTCCGGTCTGAGCATGGAATCTCAGCTTCATACTGTTCTCATCTTTTGCATTAAAACGTTCTTTCATTATTTTCGCCCAGATCTTTCTTGCAGCTCTGAACTTTGCCACCTCTTCAATGAAGTTATTATGCGAATTGAAAAAAAAGGAAAGACGCTTTGCGAAATCATCAACGTTAAGTCCCGTAGCAATTGCAGCCTTTACATATTCGATACCG
>JBDTLQ010000102.1:0-9074 GCA_039934715.1 Ignavibacteria bacterium
AAGCAAGCTCGTTATAATAAAAATATTCAGCAAAAGAAATATTGTGTAAGCCTTCCCTGAAAAATTAAGGAATTTATCTTTGTAACATCTGAGATAAGCCAGAACTGCACCGAGCCCGAAACAGTCAAGACATGATGGAGTCAATATTGAAATGAAGTTGAAAGAATTTTCAGAGTGATCACTGAACTGGAACAATATGCCTCTGAAAACCATCGCGAAGAGAATTAACAACACTATGGATCGTAACAAATATTTTCTCGAAATAAAAATAATTACTATCGGCCAGAATACATAAAATTGTTCTTCTACAGCTAATGTCCATAAATGAGACAGAGCTCCGTCCCATCCCTGAATTTTATAGAAATAAATATTTGAAAGATAAAAAACATACCAGAATATTTTTTGCCTTATTGATTCAAAGTTCAGAATGAAAGCAATGAATACGGTTAAATAGTAGATCGGAAAAATTCTCAGCGTTCGCCTGGCGTAAAATTGTTTTAATGAATTGAAAATACCTGTATTATGAACTTCAATACTTATTTTGCTTCGGATCAGGATCTGAGTAATTAAGAATCCGCTTAAAACGAAAAAGGCTGTTACCCCGATCATACCGTATGGAATGATCTTAAGCCAAAAATTTTCCGGAAGCCAATGTTCAATCAATACAAAAAAAACCGCGAATGTACGTAAAGTATCAAGCTGCGGCATATAATCTGATCTGTAACCGGTCTTAGCTAATTCAGGGATTGTAGAAGTTTCGGGCAGCATCAAACAGAATTAAAAATTATCAATCACGATTTTTGAAATTCGCTCAACATCCCGTGGATCAAGTCCCTGATATAAAGGAAGACAAAGTACCCTTTTAGAAATTCGTTCAGAAACCGGGCAAGCATCAGCATTCACATAAGGGAGTTTGTTTAACGAAGGGAAAAAATATCTTCTTGCATTGACCCCGTCATCGGCCAGCTTTTTTTTTATGAATAACATCTTTTCTTCGCCTGGAAATATTACAGGGAAGTATGAATAGTTGTAATTAATATTTTCGGGAATGGAAGGATAAATAAGAGAAGTACTGTTTAAATATTTTTTATACAGTTCTGTTATTTCTTTTCTTTTTGAAATGAATTCCCGGACCCGCGGCAGGTTGCATAGTCCCATGGCAGCATGAAATTCTGAGGTCCTTCCGTTTATACCAATTGTAAAGTAATCATCATCAAGATGTCCGAAAGCCCTGTATAGAAAAATTTTTTTTGCAAGTTTATCATCACCTGTTATAATAGCACCACCCTCAATTGTATGAAATAATTTAGTGGCGTGAAAACTAATAGTCGAAATATCGCCAAAGTTAAAGATAGATTCATTTTGATATCTTACACCAAATGAATGAGCTCCGTCATATATAACTTTAAGATTATGTTTTCCGGCAATAGATCTTATTTTCTCAACATCACATGGGAAGCCATACACATGAGTTACAAGTATGGCTGAAGTATCAGGAGTGATCTTATCTTCGATCTTATCCGCGTCAACACAAAATGTTTTATCTTCGATATCACAAAAAACAGGTAAACAATTTTCCCATAAAATAGACGTTGTTGTAGCAGCATATGAATATGGAGTTGTTATGATCTCTCCTTTAAGCTCAAGAGCTTTAATGGCGATCTGTAATGCAATCGTTCCGTTAGATACAAGAAGAAGATTTTTTACACCAAGATATTCACGGAGCTTGTATTCCAATTCTTCAACAAGAGGTCCCTGATTAGTAACCCAGCTGGTTTCCCAGATTTTTTTCAGATAAGTTTCATATTCGGATAAGGGAGGTAGATAAGTTTTTGTAACATTTATCATGATTCAACTTCTTCCAGTACACACATTTCCCAATGAAGTTTTGGTTTTATTATTCCTTCTTTTCTTCCGATGTCTCCTATCCTCATGTCAAAAGCATACATGATCTCAAAAGATAAAATATTACGGTGCTCGTAAATTACGGTAGTTTTATCTTTTATCAAATAAAATTTATTAAGTGAATAAGAACCCTGATTCATTATGTTTGCAGGCACCTTACAAACCCATTTTATATATCCCTCTTTGACCTTTTCATAATTATCATCAAGGCTTGAGCCTACAAAAACAAGATTATCCAGTTCATCTTTAAGCTGAAAAACAATATCAAGCACATGTTCTGTAGTCTGCAGATTATATAATATAAATTCAAATTCAAATGGGTCGCCTGATTTCAAAGGCTCACCATTTTCGGACTGATGTTTTAACTCAGCTTTGATGAGCTTTATAAATTCATTGCTGGGTGCGGATTCCAGATTCCATTTTTGCACAGTATGATCTTTACTGTACTGACTTAAATATGCGGATATGATCTTATCAACATCTCCTTCTCTTGCCAGCTTTCCGTTGTAAAGATGTATTGCTCTTGAACAAATCGCCTTTACAGCGGAAAGATTATGGCTTACAAATAATACTGTTCTTCCGTCACGCGCGAGACTTTCCATTTTTGCAATGCTCTTTCTTTGAAACTCCGCATCACCGATCGATAATACTTCATCAATGATCATTATTTCCGTATCAATGCTTGCTGCAATTGCAAAAGCCAGTCTGATCCTCATTCCATTGGAATATTTTTTTGCCTGTGTATCAATAAATTTTTCCACTCCCGAAAAATCAATGATCTCATCAAACTTCCTGTCAATTTCTTTCTTTGTCATTCCGAGAATGGTACCATTTAAATAAACATTTTCACGGCCTGTCAGCTCCAGGTTAAATCCTGTTCCTACTTCCAGAAGACTTGCAACCCTTCCATACACCTCCGCTCTTCCGAATGTAGGCTCCGTAATCCGGGCTAATATTTTCAGAAGCGTACTTTTTCCGGCTCCGTTAGCTCCTATTATTCCAAGCACCTCTCCGTGTTTAACCTCGAAACTAACGTCCCGCAGCGCCCAAAACAGATCATCACTTTCCTGATTATTCTTAAAGGTATTTAGTTTTCTCAGCCGCTTATAATTTGAAAAAGGATATTTTAACCAGGAAAGAATTGCATTGCCAAGGTTTTCATGCATTTCGTCCTTCAGGCCGATTAAGTATGCTTTGCTTATTTTATCAACTTTTATTGCAGTGTTTGACATTTAACTGGAATGTTTTAAGAATAACATCGAACATTTTTTCTCAGGCTACATCCGCGAATATTTTTTCAGTTTTTCTGAAATGATAAGTTCCGCTTATGAAAAGAATAGTTGAACTCACTGTCCCTATTAAAATTAATCCCCACGGCATTTCACGGAATCCCAGCAAAGATGCACGGAATCCTTCTATCACACCGACCATCGGGTATATTCCATAGAGATAATACAAAACGTCCCCGAATTTCTGCTGTACAAGTGATGCCGGAAATACAACCGGAGCTGCATACATAAGGAGTGTAGTCAAAAGTCCGACTGCAAATCTTACATCCCTGTACTGGATAGCAAGTGAAGACAGCCACATACCAATTCCTGCAGCAGACAAAACCATTAGCAGAATCAGGAACGGCAGAAAAATAATATTGATGTTAGGGACTATGTTATAGAAGAGCATCATTATAATAAGTATAACAAATGCAATAAAAAAATCCGCAAGTTTTGAGACTATTGGTGTCAGCGGGATAATTATTCTTGGAAAATAAACTTTAGTGAAAATACTGGTTGAGCTCAGCAAGCTGTTTGTGGCTCCGTTCATTGCCTGGGAAAAATATGTCCATGGCAAAACAGCTGAGAATGAAAATATCGGGTAAGGTATCCCATCACTCGGAATGTTTGCAAGATTTCCGAATATAAAAGAAAAAACCACCATTGAAAAAACCGGGTTCATTATAGCCCATATAAGACCAAAGACAGTTTGTTTATAAAGCACTGTTACATCTCTTAAAACAAAAAAATAAAGCAGATCTTTATGCTTATATAATTCTTTGAAATCTATCAGCTTCCATTTTTTTTGAGGCTGAATAATAAAATGCGGAACTGAGCTTACTGTATTCAAAATTTAGACGTAAGTGAAAGTTAAATGAAAAATAAATTACATTATTATCTAAGTACTGCCAGTTTCTGGATCGAAGTTTCTATCTGAGAATCTCCCTGAATGATAAACTTATAAAGATAGACACCATTAGCAATGAAATCTCCGTCATTGTCTTTTCCATCCCAGAAAATGCTGTTGTAGCCTACGTTTGCCGGTGTGTTTATTTCTCTTACCAATCTTCCGGCAACAGTATATATCTTTACCTTGCATGAAGTAGGATTAAATTCACCGGAAAGATTGAACATAAAATTTGTTTCGGTTCTTATCGGATTAGGATAATTCGCAATATCATGTATCCTTAAATTGTCATCGACAATAACATTGTTTACAATTGAATCGGCGAAGTTTCCTGTGATATCAGTCGCGACATATCTGAACTTATGTTCGCCCGCAGTCAGAGTCGGCTTGTATGTTACAGTTGCCTGAAGAAAGCGTGTGTCGGGAAAACTTATATCTATCTCGGGATTCTTGATACCGTTGATGAAGTATGGTACATATGTAAAACCGTTGCCGACATAATTATAGACTTTGATGTTGGATGTATCGTTTATCACCATCCTGCTGTCATCAAAAAACTTCAAAGTAATATCAGGTTTTGATTGTATAAAATCCCCGTTTAAAATATTGATGCCGTCATAGGTTACTTCCATCAGCGGCTGTACTGTATCCCCCTGAACTATGAACTGAGTAATAGCCACATTGTTATATGAGAATAATTCATTTCTGTTTCCTGCCAATGTTGTTTCGAAATACAGATCGATCGTATCGATCTCCAATTTCGGATTCCGTCGGCCTGTTGTAGAAAAAACGATCTGCGATGTACTCATGCTGTCGATCTTTAAAGGAGTTGTAATTGTATCAGTCTTCAGAATAATATCTCCCTTATTATCTTTTAGATACCACTTATTTATATGCGACGCCGCGTCAATGTATCCTACGTTATAATAATTTATTGAAACCCTGACACTGTCTCCTTCCTGCACAAGAGTATCCTTTGATGAGATCGAATTATTGTCCGGTATCAGTTCAGCAGGAGGAATGTATTTGACGTTTGTAGAAGTGAACACGGGTGAATCAAATCCTTTAGCTGAATCGATCTTCAGATTTGCATCAAGGCGTAAATTAGGGTAAGTGTAATAATTTATTGTATCAATGTTCACAAAAGAATTATTTGTGAGATTTGTACCAAGAATAACCGGAACATTGTCCCGGTCTATTCCAACTACATCAAAGCTCACTGAAGCTCCCGGAGGAAGTGTCTGAGCCCACGAGAAACTGTTCCACCTGTCCGCTGTTCCTACGGTCTGTGAGATCCGTCCGGTGGAATGCTGGAATTCGGGATTGAGCTGACAAACAGAAGGTATCTGATCCGACACGTACGGATGAGCATCCTCACAGATAAGCGAACCTAAAGAGCCGATCATTGACCAGGTATCAAAGAAATTAATATCAATTGAATCGACATATACACTGCCGAATTCCCTGAACTTTGCTTTTGCATCAGCCCGTAAACTGTCACCGCCCGGTACATAGGATGAGATGTAACTTAAAAGATAGTCAGTGCTGTCGAATGAATTCAAAAAATTTAAAACAGAGTCAGAAGACTGTGGAGAGTTCATACGGAAATTTCTGATTTCTCTTATGAGCCCGTTAAACTTTCTCACCCTTGCAATGTTCAATCCTGTATTACTTCCTCCGTCACTGTAAAAGCTAATATCATTTATCAAAAAATAAGAGGCCTGATCACCGTTGCTTCCGTATGATTTCACATAGAAGGTTCCTGTAAAATTGTTAAGCCTGAAACCTTCCGGTGTATAATTTACATTGTATAGATCCGACTCCTCATATTGTCCGGGTTTTATTCTGTAAATGGTGTAAGTGGAATCCGTAACATTTTCTTTATTGGTGGATATATCAGGATTATAGATCACCCGCTGTATCGCGGACCAGCCTGAGCTGTCATTGTTTACCAAAGCATTGGTCCTTAAATAATACAAAGTATTCTGTTCAAGGACCGGAACAGTAACACTGAAGCTTGTTGATACTCCCGAAATGTTGTTGTTATTATACATCTGAAGAGCTGGTGAATTAAAACTTCTTGCAGTATCTATCTGAAGAATCACTTTGATACTGTTCTTAATGGGATCAACATTCGGATTAAGTCCGGTAAATTTGAAAGTATTTGAATTTAATACGGCGTTATCCAGCGGCTTAACAGGCACATAAGATAAATTCCTGAGCGTCAGAGGAAATGTTATCGAATCATTGTTTGTGAATTTTTGCGGAGAATATTTTCCGTTCGGATCCAGTGCGATTGTTACAGTATAATTTCCAATTGTATCTATCTGAAAAAAATAATCAATGGTATCAATGTAGCCGAATGTTCTGATAATAGTATCCAGTCTTTGTGATGGTGCTCCGTTCTTTCTGATCTGAAATTTAATTTGGCATGTGTCAACATAAGTGCCGAGGTTCTTCGGGAATGCTGACAGCTTAATGATCTCACCGATTGCAGGAAAAGGATTTGAAAGTTTTATATCGGTTTGCTTTATCTCAAATTCAGGCTGGTCCGGCATTAATAATTTTGTCGCTGGATCACCGATCAGATTATAACAGTTAATGGTGTTCCTTGTTGAAAAGGTATTTGAATCTCCGGCGAGTTTTCTTGTAGCGGTTGATACAAGATCTCCTAACCTTCTTACACTGTCTTTGGAAAAATTTCTAATGACTTGCTCATTATAATTATCCCCGATCCCGGAAAAGCTCCATCCTGTTGTTCCCAAAAATCCGATCGCACATTTATTTGGAATTATAAAAAAATTCTCTCCAAAACTTCGGAAGTTTGGCTCAGAACATTTTCCGGTATAGCAGGTAAAGCTCATTATAAAGGGCTGCCGGTTGCCGTTATTAAGAGTGTTAGGATTTTCCAAACCGATCTCCCAATCCTGAGCAGCGGCATGGCCTATGAAATTTACCAGCAGAGCGCCGCGGTCAATTTCTTTTTTGATCGAGTCCTTGTAGTTATAAGTGATATAGCCGGTTGAATCATTTCTGTAGATCTTGGCCACCTGCTGGGAAATGGGTGGAGGGATAATATAATTATTGATCAGACTGTTTGACTTATTTTGAAAATTGATCTGCTCTGTTCTGAATCCGCCTCCTGTAATTGCAATATATTTCTTCCACCACTTATCCGGCGGCTGAATATCGTATGTGATAAGCTTGTTTACTACATTCTGGGCTTCCGTCGGAGTGTAAACAGGAATCCTTCCGACAGAGATCTGATGATAATAAGTATAGGTCCCGACATTGACATTCACAAAGTACCCGTCAGTCGGAGGATTTCCATACGTCGGCACAAAGTTCTCATAATATTGCGAGCCCGGAGAATTTTTCTTCGGGTCAAGTGATGCTCTTCCGAACAGGCAAACATATTTTAATTGGGGGAGCTGCCAGGTATTATATGCATGTATGACAAAATTTCTGACAGCAACAGGATCTTCAATGCCGTAATTAAATATATCATAGATCTCTTCGATCTCTGTCTTTACCGAACGGAAATTATCAAAACTTTCTCTGTGATCACGCAGCTGCTGTACAGCTGATTCAAAAAGTTTATTATAAATAATTAAATAGTCGGCTCCGTTTGTATTTGATACAAGATCTCCGACCTGTCTTTGTTTTATACGGAACGGTTTCTTCGTGATCGCATCATTGATGATCTGGAATGAGGAATTGCTCTTCCCTGTATAGGTAAGAATGTTTCCGGAGTTAGAATAATTCTCAATCCTGATGGAGTTAAGTATATCGTAAATGTTGATCGGGTTTCCGGGATTATAATTTGAAAGACTGATCTTCTTTGAAGTGCTGTCCGTGCCCGATAAAGTAACATGAAGGCTATTGTTCCGGATGCCAAAGTCTCTGGGATAGTAAAGATCAAAGAAGTCAATAAAAATTACCGGTAAAAAAAACTGGTTGCCTAATGGTATGTATCTTAAAGAAATATTATTTGTAGCATTATTCGTCAGCAGGCTTGAAGGAAATGTTATCGTTGTATCAAATCTGGCTAAATTATTTCTGATCAGAGTATCTACAATGGTACCGTTTAAAATAATTTCAATACGATGCTCATTAAAAACAGAATCTGTATAAGACTGCGGTTTAATAAAAACATGGAGGCTGCAAAGTCCGGGAGCAGTGGAAAGATCATTTATGTAAGTGGTATCCGAAAGAGTCTGTTCAGTTGTCAGGTCTTTCCAAAACCATCCTTCACCAACGACCAGCTCATTGCTGAAATATCTGAAGTCGGATGCAGGATTTCTTGTCTCGCCTAAGTAATAAAAATTATTTTTTTCAAAATGGACCCGTTTAAAATAGTTTTCATTGGAAATGCTTACCGGAGAAACATAAGTCGATTTTGACATTCTGAGACCATTGCTTCCGCCCCAGTCTATCCAGTATACACTTGTATCGGAATATAAATTATAGTAATCATCAACAGAGTACGCGAATGAATCATCAAAACCATTAAGATAATTTGTTACACCTCCGTAATTCCTTTCTCCGTAAAAATCAAAAAAATCATTATTGTCAAAAGTACCGTCATCTTCTCCCTGGAAAAAAATCGGCAGCTGGTTTCCTTTATACAAAACCTTCACAGTCCGCGGATCAATTGTTCCCGGGTTTATTCCCGCATTTGAAAAATCAGTACTGTTTAATCTGTAAATACCGTTTTCATTGACATAAAGCTTTAAGTAGGTTTTGTTCGGAGTTATCCAGTTGTAGTTGTTTTGCGAGAACGAATTGTCAATAAGTGAAAGACAAACAATTAACGTAAAAAATATTTTTCTCATAATGGGAATTAGATATTTATAATTATAAAATATCGTAATCTTAATTCATACTCTCCCTGTTTTTAATTAATTAAGATAAGGATTTGAATGAAGCAATATACAACTTTTTAGTAAAAATTTCACTTTAATTAGATTTTTTTAAGCGAAGGACCCTTG
>JBDTLQ010000103.1:0-9047 GCA_039934715.1 Ignavibacteria bacterium
GATTTAATGAGATCTTAAAACCTGTTTATATAAGATTATGTATTTCAAAGAACAATAAAAAAATTGCTATCATAGCTGTTGCCAGAAAATTATTAATTCTTATTTACACTCTTTGGAAAAAAGATCAAGAATTTAATGCTAATTTTAAATCAGCTTAAACTTTATAAATCAACATACGATATGTTGATTGGTGTTGTATTTTAATACAGTACCTTAGTGGTAATTTAATGTTTTGAGAGAGGGAAGGGAGGTGGCTTTTAAATTCGCCGCTGCAGGTGTTCCAAAAAGTTTGCAGATATAAAAAAAGTCTTAAAGAAAAATCTTTAAGACTTAATTTTGCGGAAGAGGAGAGATTCGAACTCTCGGTACAGTTTAACCCGTACGACGGTTTAGCAAACCGTTGGTTTCAGCCACTCACCCACCCTTCCGGTGTTTTGTATTAGCTGAAAAATTTGAAACAAATATATTGCTTTACATCTGTGAATTCAAGATAAGAATTAAATTACTTTATTGAGATCACATCATTGTAAACTACGAAAATCATGAAAGCAAGCAGTAACGCGAATCCTACATTCTGCAGTATCACCTGAACCTTATAAGGAACTGGCTTTCTTACAATCCCTTCATAGATAAGCATCATGAAGTGACCGCCGTCAAGCGCTGGAAACGGAAGTATGTTTATTACTGCAAGTGAAATTGAAAGTAAAGCCAGGAAGCCGAGGAAAGTAAAGATCCCTCCTTCTGCAGACTGAGCTGAAGCCTGTGCTATCTTTACCGGGCCACCAATAGCTTTCTTAAACGGAACATCTCCTTTAATTATCTTTGCGATCGTTTTAAAAAATAATTCAATTCCGTAATGATACATATCGTAACCGGCTTTAGGTATTGCGGTAAGCACATTATACTTAATTTCTTTTGTTGGTCCCGTATATTTCGCCCCGATCATAACGCCGATCGTCGAATCAGCTGATGTTGTGACTGAGCAGTTCATCTCGGTTGATTCGCGAAGCCACCTCAACTGCATGGGCTTGTTAGCGTTCTCTCTGATCAGGTCAGTGAGCTGCTGGGAGTTTGTGACCTTTGTATTGTTAACATCAGTTATAATATCACCTTTCTTAAGTCCGCATCCTTCGGCCGGCATACCGGAAACTACCTGATTGATCTCAGGAATTATTCCTTCAGGGAATATTCCGAAATTACTTTCCGTAAGATCACCTATCTTGTCCTTTGGTATTGTAACGACAAAATTCTTCCCATTTCTGTTTACTGTAAATGTAAGAGCTTCACCTAAATTTTCAAAATAAAGCTTTGACTGAACATCGTCCCAGGATTCAACCGGCACATTGTTAATTGAAACTATTTTATCTCCCTGTTTTAATTCGGAATTCAGAGCAGGGGATTTATGTGAAATGTAACCTATAGTGGTTGTATCCGTTATACTTTTACCTTTTATTAAGGTAAGCGCATAAAAGATCAGAAAAGCCAGAAGGAAGTTCATTATGACGCCGGCAGTTATAACGATCATTCTTTTCCAAACAGGTTTAGCTCTGTATTCCCACGGCATCGGCTCTTTAGATAGGAATTCCTTATCCATGCTTTCATCAATCATTCCGGAAACCTTTACGTATCCTCCGATCGGAAATGCGCAGATCCTGTAATCCGTCTTCTCACCTAATTCCACTTCATTACTGAGCTTACCGAATGTAAACCCGTTGATCTTATTATACCCGAATAAACGATATCCTATTCCTAAAGCGAACACCTCTGCTCTCATCCCTGTCATACGTGCGGCTATAAAATGTCCGAACTCATGTATAAAAACAAGTATGCCTATGACTATTAAAAAGTAAAATATTGTGTTGAATAATTCCATTATTATTATTTTCTGTGTTTAAGACAATTTAAAGTTATTAAATAATATTTAGAAGTTAAAAATAAAACCATTTGATCGCGTTCATTTGTGATGATTCATGATCTTCTTCCGTATTAACGAGTCAATTTGTAAAATGTTATCCAGCGATATCTCATCAGAATTTTTGTGTTCGTCAAGCTCTTTTTCAATGATCTCCGGTATCCTGTAAAACTGAATTTTCTTTTTTAAGAATAGATCAACCGCTACTTCGTTCGCTGCGTTCAGTACAGCCGGATAAGTTCCGCCTCCATTAATAACGTCATAAGCGATCTTCAGACATTTGAATTTTTGAAGATCAGGTTCTTCAAATGTAAGTGTCTTTATTTTCTTAAAATCTATCTTAGGAAAATCCGATACGATCCGTTCAGGATATGTGATCGCGTATTGTATCGGAACTTTCATATCGGGAATTCCAAGCTGTGCTTTGACAGACCCGTCGATGAATTCAACCATGGAATGTATTATCGACTGCGGATGGATCAGAACTTCAATGTTTTTAACTTCAATATCAAACAGCCATCTCGCCTCGATCACTTCCAGTCCTTTATTCATCATTGTCGCCGAATCAATTGTTATCTTGTTCCCCATCTTCCAGTTGGGATGTGCAAGCGCGTCCTCTACCGAAGAATTGCGGATATCATTTATTGATTTATTTAAGAACGGACCACCTGAGGCGGTAAGTATAAGCTTTGAGATCGTTTTACAATTTTCGCCGACTAAGCATTGAAGAATTGCAGAGTGTTCACTGTCGATCGGTAAAAGTTTTGTTCCGTGTTTTTGTAAAAGTTCAGTGATCAGTTTACCCCCGACAACCAGCGTTTCCTTATTTGCAAGAGCAACATCTTTACCGGTACTTATCGATTTTATTGTTGGCTCTAACCCTGAAAAACCTACCAGCGCGTTAATGAGAAAATTAAAATCATCACGAGAAACAATCTCCATAAGTCCTTCTCTGCCTGAAAGAATTTCCAGATCTTCAAAGCTGTATTTGTTTTTAAATTCATCGCAGGCGGTCTTATCCTGAATGACAACACCGGAAGGGGAATACCTTTCAATTTGCTCCGCGAGCTTATCTATTCTTGTATTTGTAGTTAGATATTTTACATTAATGCCAAAGCCCTGCATTTTGAGATTTTCAATCGCTTCAAGTGAGTTACAACCGATTGAACCGGTAGATCCCAGAATGGCCACATTTTTGGAAAGATTGTGCAATAAAGAAGAATATATAAAATGAAAAAACCCAGGGACCAAAACGTCCCTGAGTTTGTATTTTAGTTTTTTATTTAACGATTAATTCATATACTTTTCAATGATCTTTATAAAGGCATCTTTGCTTCGTCCTCCAACAATTGTCTCCGCGATCTTTCCCTCTTTATCGATCACAAACGTAGTCGGAACAGCCTCAATGTTTGATCCGTTAGCTTCACTGAACGCGTCAACAACTTCCTGATTTCCGTCAAGGATAGTATAAGATACGGGATTGGTCTTTAAAAAATCTCCGACATTCTTTGAGCCATCCTGCTGAAAAACATTCATTCCAAGCATCTTGAACTTTTTATCCTTCAATTCTTCCGAAAGCTTTGAAAGATCAGGCATTTCTTTTATACAAGGTCCGCACCAGGTAGCCCACATATTAACAACTACGACATTTCCCTTAAGATCTTTAAGTGACATTGACTTTCCGTTCTCAGTCCATGTAAAATTTGGAGCAATTTTCTTTCCGCCAAGCTTCTCAACTTTTTCAATAGTATATAACTTCAAGTCATCTGAGGTCTTATTGCTTACTTCTTTATTCTCTGTAGTTTTTTTATCCGATTCCGATAGTGCTTCCTTCTTTTCGTTCATCTTATCGGAGCTTTTCTGATCTATCTGATCTTTATTGCAGGCAGCTAGAAATACAAAGGCAAAAAGTAAAAAGATTAAGCTGCTGAATTTTCTGATTTTCATATTATTAAAGTTAATTTTATTTATAATTTGTAAGGATAACAGCGATATCCCGATAGTCCATTGCCGCTACTGTAGAACATACGACATTCTCCTTAACCCAGATAACAACAGACCTGTTCTTGTCCTTTGTACAAGGGAACCAGTTTTCTCCATTCCTGATATTTTCTTTAAACTCATCACAAAGAATTATCTTATCTTTATTTAGCATTACATCTTTCAGGCTTGCCTGTAATGTGTAAATTAAGGTATCTCCCTTTTTATGAATAATGTGCGCGACCCTCTGTCCATTGATCTCATTACAAACACCGCCAATTAATATTGCATCCTTAACGTCAGGAATGAAGACTTTAAAATCCAGACTTTTATTCATTGAATCCGAAAGTGCATTGGCATCATTAGTCTGATACTGAAGCTTCACCTGTCCTGATTCAACTTTATCAAATATATTTCTTGAAACTGAAACAAGATCATTCTCCCGAAGGTCAGGATTCTTTTTCAATATGCTGTTAAAAAGAAATGCTACCGCGATCAGCAGAACGAACGCAAATGATGAGTAAATGAGATTTCTCTTTAAATTTGATTTTTGGGTATTAAGCTGTTCTGTGTAGGATCTAATTTCAGGTGTTGCTATTGCAGTAGGGACCGACGCTTTTTGAATGTACTGATCGATTGCTGTACCAATGTTCTTATAAATGTAAACCGGTGTTTCTATCCGGGGTGATCTTTTCTTTAGATTTTGCTTGGCGAGCTTTTCGAAAATGTATCTGTTATAATAGTTATTATCTGTGTCAATAAGATCTTTAATTCTTTGTTTCTCTTTTTCATCTTTGATCTCACTATCGATGTAGGCAGATACTAACTCAAAATCCTGGATATTGTAAGGGTTTGATCCGGAATTATCCATAGATTTTCCGGGGTTGTTTGAATTTAAATCGGACATCAGATCTTAGTTTGTAAAAAGTTTTATATTATAAAATTATATTAGGGAAATTATTTTATTAAATTATTTTCAACATCATATCCCCTTGTCTTTGCGTAGTTGTACAATTTCTGCTGCAACATTTTCCTTCCCCTGTGTAATCTGCTTCTTACTGTTCCGATAGGGCATTGAACAAAATCCGCGATCTCTTCATAACTTAATCCTTCAAGATCGCATAATATCACCACTGTTTTAAAATCATCCTGCAAAGAGTTTAATGCATTTGTTAGATCGTCATCAAGTAGATTTGAAAAAACTTTTTCCTGAAGATCTGTACTGTCAATCTTATCCGAGCGAATGTTGTCAAAGAAGTTTTCAATTTCACCGTAGTCAACTTTTCCCGGTTCTTTCTGATTCTTCCTGTATTTGTTAATGAACAAATTTTTCATTATTCGGAACAGCCATGCTTTACAATTAGTTCCTCTCTCAAACTTATTGAAAAATCTGAATGCTCTTAAGTATGTTTCTTGCAGGAGATCGTCAGCGTCAAGCTGGTTGCCGGTTATTTTGTACGCGTAGTTGTGCAGCAGATTCATGTGAGGCATTGCTTCTGCATCAAAATCTTCTTTACGTTTCTTTAGCTCTTCTTCCGATACCTGCTCAATTTCTTCGGCAATCTCGTCATCAAATTCATTTTCTTCGGTTACTTCATCATTCTGAACATCCGGACCTGAGGACTTGAGACCGTTCTTTTTTATTTTATTTGTCGTGGAATTCATATGCAATATGGTGTTTTAAACTACTTATTAAATGTTTTTAATTCAAGGAAAGAAATAGAAATTACTGTCCGTCATTAACAGTTTATCTCTAAAAAAATAAATTTAATAAATAGGGTGAAACTAAATCTTGTGAATAGATAGAAGAGTAATTTATATATAATTAGGTTAGTTAAATACCGGGCGAGTAACGGGGCTCGAACCCGCGACATTCAGAGCCACAATCTGACGCTCTACCGACTGAGCTATACCCGCCGTGAAAAATTTATACAATTTACCTTAACTAATGATTTATTTCAATACAATTGTTTTTGAATCATTTAACTTTGTAAGGGTTCGTTTTAATGACCGAGCAAAACATTTTGGCTCTGAGGAAAATATTATATACATAAATATTCCAATGTAATTATAAACTAAAAATAGGAAGTTATAATTAAAGATGGTTAGCTATAAAGGTATAAATGGTCCGATATAAAGCATAAAAATCAGGTTAATATTTATTCAGGCAGAGAATAGTTATGGTAAAGTAATAAAGAGTAGAATTTAAACCCAAAAGCTAGTTTTTTATAAAAATTTCCAATGATCATTTAATTGTGGCAATAGGAATAGTCGAAATGACCTGCATGGAAGTCTTTCGGGATTGATCATGAAATTCTGCGGAAGACAGCTGCTTAGTATTATTTTCGGTGAGTCTTATTTTTTATCAATTATCACATTGATTAAAAAAATCAATACGATTATATTTGTAATTGATTCGACAGTAGCTCAATGGTGGAGCATTCGGCTGTTAACCGAAGGGTTGCAGGTTCAAGTCCTGCCTGTCGAGCATATTAATCCCGGGAGCTTCCCGGGTTTTTTTTTGGACTAAATTAATTAATATTCACATATTTTGAGTTGTAATATTTTATTAATTTATAATTGAACTAAAAAACAAGATATTGAATCATCCCGTCACAATTTCCGAACTTACAAAACAGATTAGAACAGTGATCGAAAATTCTTTTTCCTTCGTGCATGTTACAGGTGAGATCTCGAATTTCAAAAACCACTCATCCGGACATTTCTATTTTACACTTAAGGATGACAAGTCTCAGATAAGCGCGAACATGTGGAGCTCCCGCAACAGGTATGTCTTCTTTACTCCTGAAAACGGAATGAAAGTAATTGTTAAAGGAAGGATCACACTTTTTGAAGCAAAGGGTACTTATCAGATAGAGGTATTTGAAATGCAGCCTGCGGGTGAGGGAGAGCTTCAGGTTAGATTCGACAGACTTAAGCAGAAATTATTTGAGGAAGGATTATTCAGTGAAGATATCAAGAAGAGTATCCCTCAGTTTCCTGAAAAGGTGGTTGTTATAACATCCGAGAGTGGCGCGGCATTACAGGACTTTCTCAGGGTTGCGCAGAGAAGGTATCCTCCGGCTCATTTATATCTGTTGCCTGTTACCGTGCAGGGCGCGGGTTCTGTTGAAAGTATTTGTTCGGCAATAAGGACAGCTAATAACCTGTCCCTGGAAATTGATATCATTGTTATCGCCAGAGGAGGAGGTTCGATCGAGGATCTGTGGAGTTTTAATGAAGAAAAAGTTGCAAGGGAAATATTTAATTCAAGAATTCCCGTCGTCTCAGCCATCGGACACGAGATCGATAATACTATCTGTGACTTTGCTGCTGATCTCAGAGCTCCGACGCCTTCAGCTGCAGCGGAAATAATTTTTCCGGACAGGCTTGAATTACTGAAAAGGCTGGATGAGTATTCAGGTTTGCTCAGTAACAATGTTGATTCAAAATTAGGAAGATTAAAAAGAGTGATCGAAGGCTTCTCCAGTAATTATTATTTTAAAAGATCTCTGGATATATTCAATGAATATAAATTCAGGCTCGATGAAATGGAAAAAGATATTGAGATGTCAGTGAAAAATAATTTTGTTAATATTGAAAGGAGCCTGGTCTCATTTGAAAAATTGCTCAACAGTCTTGATCCTGAGCAGGTTTTGAAAAGAGGTTTTACAATCATTCTTAAAGATGACAATGTGATCAATAGAAAAGCAAAGATAAAAGAAAATGATAATGTTGAAATAAAATTTTATGACGGTAAAAGCAAAGCCGTGATAAGCGAATAATATTTTTTAAAAAATAATTTATATAATTGAAAAAGACAAAAGAAAATATTGAAGATAATTCAGGTTCGTTTGAAAGATCTTTCAAGAGGCTTGAAGAAATTCTGAGCAAGCTGGAACTTAATGTAGAGGATCATTCTCTTGAGGAAATTATCAGCAACTATCAGGAGGGCCTTAAGCTGCTTAAGGTCTGCAGGGAAAAGCTGAAGGAGGCTGAGTTAAAGATCGAAAAAATAAGCACTGAACAAGAAAATTAATTCCCGTATATTTGGTAATCAAATACTATTTAAGACAGATGAAAGAATATCATTTGAGTAACACAAAACTTCTGAAAGATATCAACTATCCGAGTGATCTTAAGAAATTAAATCTTATGGATCTCAGAAAACTGGCGGATGAGGTCAGGGAATATCTTATTGATACCATATCCAAGATCGGTGGACATCTTGGAGCTTCACTCGGTGTGTGTGAACTAACACTCGCGCTCCATTATGTATTTAATACTCCCGATGATAAAATTGTCTGGGATGTGGGCCACCAGGCTTACATCCATAAGATTCTGACAGGCCGGAAGGAAGAATTAAAAACTATCAGACAGAAAGATGGTATCAGCGGTTTTCTCAAAAGATCTGAAAGTGAATATGATGTATTCGGCGCGGGACACGCTACAACTTCCATATCTGCTGCATTAGGCATTGCCACTGCAAGAGATTTTCTCAAAAAGAAAAATAAAGTGATCGCTGTAATAGGTGATGGTTCGATGACCGGAGGAATGGCTTACGAAGCAATGAACAATATTGGACTGCTGAAAAAAGATATTATAGTAGTTCTTAATGATAATAAAATGTCGATCGCTCCGAATGTGTGGTCACTTCAGAATTATTTCAATGACCTTATGATCAATGATAATTATAATAAGTTAAGAAGTAAAGTGTGGGATATGACGGATGTGCTTGATAAGAAAACAAGTGACAGGTTAAGGAAGGTTGCTGCAAAAGTTGAAGGCGGATTAAAAGGAGTTATGACCCCGGGTATGCTTTTCGAAGCTCTGGGCTTCCGTTACTTCGGTCCTGTCAGCGGCCATAATGTAGTAAACCTTGTGAAGATGTTTGAAGAGCTGAATAAAATGTCCGGTCCGATACTTCTTCATATCATTACCGAAAAAGGAAAAGGTCCTTCATACGCGACAGACCACCCGCAGAAGATCCATGCGCTTAACCCTTTTGATAAAACTACAGGCGTAGAACATAAGAAGTCAACCGTCCCAACTTATACAAAGATCTTCGGCACAGCATTAGTTGAACTTGCAAAAAAAGATCCGAAGATCGTTGCTGTAAACGCGGCGATGCCGGATGGTACCGGTCTAAATTTCA
>JBDTLQ010000104.1:0-9008 GCA_039934715.1 Ignavibacteria bacterium
CCTTACTCTGAGAATAGCGGCCTGTCTTGGTGACCGCAGCCATAGATGTCTCCTGTCCATGAGAAAATCCACTCCATGATCTTTAGGAGTGATCGGATAAGGTTGTGCGATGCTTACTATTTCAAGGTCACTGATCTGAAGTTCATAAACTCCCTCCTTCTTTGGATGTTTTGAAACTTTTCCTTTTACTATCACTGAGGATTCCTGTGTTAATTTGGAAAAATCCTCCCATACTTTTTCGGAAACAGCGCTCTTTACCACAACGCCCTGAATGATCCCTGTCCCGTCACGCAGTTCAGGGAACATTAGCTTTCCTGAAGACCTGATATTATAAAGCCATCCTTTGATCGTGACGTCCTGATTATCAAATTCCGAAATTTTATTTATATAAACTCTTTGCATTAATAGATTTTTTGATTTAAAATTTATGAGAAAGGTAATTTAACGAATATAAAATTTTTTTAATACTCATTTATGAGATTACCGGACGAAAGTTGGACACTAATGAAAGTTGTCAGATCTTTTATTACTCCTAAATAAATCAAGCCACTAGAAATGTAAGTCTCGAGTCTTGCATCTCACGTCTCGCGTTTGACGTCTGACGTTTGACGTTTCTACTTGAAAGAAGTCCATAATTAAATTAACTTGAACCCACTAAAACAGAGGTAAACAGATGTCAAAACTTCTAGAAGTAAAAAATCTCAGAACATATTTTTATACGGATGATGGTGTAGCAAAGGCTGTCGATGATGTAAGTTTTGCTCTTGATAAAGGTGAAACACTCGGTCTTGTTGGTGAATCAGGCTGCGGAAAAAGCGTTTCTGCTCTTTCCATAATGCGATTGATAGCCGTTCCACCGGGCAAAATAGTTGGAGGTGAGATACTTTTTAAAGGAAAAGATATTCTTAAAGTTCCGGAAAAAGAAATGCAGGATATAAGAGGAAATGATATCGGCATGATCTTCCAGGAACCGATGACATCTCTTAATCCGGTATTTACCTGCGGCAATCAGATCGAGGAAGCTGTCATACTTCACCAGAAATTATCAAAAGAAGATGCTAAAGCGAAAGCTATTGAAATGCTCAATCTTGTAGGAATTCCTGCTCCTGAACAAAGATACAATGAATATCCCCACCAGCTTTCAGGAGGAATGAGGCAAAGAATCATGATCGCTATGGCTCTTAGCTGTAATCCTGAGTTACTAATTGCCGATGAACCGACGACAGCTCTTGACGTAACGGTGCAGGCTCAGATACTTGAGCTTATAAAGAAACTTCAGAATGATCTGGGAATGGGTGTGATAATGATTACTCATGATCTGGGTGTGATCGCGGAAGTTTCTACAAGGGTCGCTGTTATGTATGCATCAAAGATCGCCGAATACGGAAATGTCGATCAGATATTTTATAATCCGAAACATCCTTATACAATTGGTCTTTTAAATTCTATTCCCAAGCTTAGTAAAAGTAAATCAAGACTAGCAACAATAGAAGGTAATGTACCTGCACCTACAAATTATCCAAAAGGCTGTCATTTCTGTACACGCTGTGCATTTGTTATTGATAAATGCTGGACCGAGCCGCCTCCAGTTGTTGAAGTGGAGCCCGGTCATACAGCAGCATGCTGGAGGGTAAATGAAATTGACAAATTCAAGGAGCAGTTGTTAGCGTCCGTGGTTTAATTTTTTAAAGCAACTATATTTTCCCAACCCTGAATTTCTTCAACGAGATTTAGGGTTTGTTTTTTAGTAAAGATCAGAACACGGATAAAACGGATTTGACAGATGATCCCATAGAATCAGAACACGGATGAAACGGATTTGACTGATAATCACGGATTTTTAAAAAAATATTTCTTAATGAATCAATTAGTTTTTAGTTGTGACTTTTTTTAAAAAAAATCAGTGAAGATCCGTAACATCAGTGTCATCTGTGTTCAAAAACAAAATTGATTAGAATTGGACATACTAATAAAAGATATTAAACAGCTTGTGACATGTAAGAACAGGTCACGTTTTCCAAAATCAGGGAAGAAGCAGTCAGATATAGGATTGATTGAGAATGCAAACATTTTTATTGAAAAGGATAAGTTCTCTTTTATCGGAAATAATTCAGAACTTAAAAAATTTCTTTCTACAAACAAGTCAACTAAGTATGAGATAATAGATGCAAGAAATAAGATCATACTCCCGGGCTTCATAGATTCTCATACACATTTTGTTTTTGCGGGCTCAAGGGAAAACGAATATGAAATGAGACTTGCCGGAAAAACCTATCAAGAGATCGCAAAGAATGGTGGCGGGATCATATCAACTGTGAATTCAGTAAGAGAAACCTCCAAGCAGAAACTTAAAGAGCTCGCTGAAGAACGCCTCAGGAAATTTATTTCATACGGGACAACTACCATCGAAGGAAAATCGGGATACGGGCTTGATCTTGGAAATGAGATCAAATGTCTTGAAGTAATGAGGGAGCTTAACAATGAAAACAAATTTCAAATGGATATTCTGCCGACCTTTCTCGGAGCTCATTCCATTCCCCCCGGCAAATCAAAAAAGGATTATATTCATGAAATATGTAATAACCTGATACCTATCGTTTCAAAAGAAAAGCTTGCTGTATTCATAGATGTGTTTGTTGAAAAAAATTATTTCGAGCCCGAAGATGCCGATAAGATACTTACTCTGGGAAAAAGATTCGGACTTATCCCGAAGCTCCACACAGATCAGTTTACTTCAATTGGAGGAATAGGTGTCGCGGTTAAGCATCACGCTGCATCAGTTGATCATCTTGAGGTCCTGACTTCCAAGGATATCATTAAAATTGTAAAGCACAACAATAATAGGAGCAATAGAAAAATTATCGCGACAGTCTTACCGGGAGTATCATACTTTCTTAATATAGATTATGCTCCTGCACGTGAGCTGATCCGTAACAATATCCCGGTCGCTGTAGCCACAGACTTCAATCCCGGAAGCTGTATGACGGAAAATTTACAGATAATAATGTCGCTGGCATCTTTGAAGCTTAAGATGAATGCTGAAGAAATAATAAATGCTGTTACGATAAATGCTGCCTTTGCTCTCAATATGGAAAGCAGGACAGGCAGCATCGAAAATGGTAAGCAGGCGGACCTTCTGCTTTTTGAGATGCCGTCATATAAATATTTAATTTATAATTTCGGTGTGAATAATCTTGAGACTGTGATCAAGAAAGGCAATATAATTTACAAAAATTCTTGAACATCTGTTGGAACGCAGATGACACGGATGTAAAGGATGATCACGGATAAATTTGTTTTTTCTTTAACTTCTCATATTTTATTTTTTTGCAAAAGATCAAACAATATATGTTTTTGAAAAAAATCCGGATCTTTCTGTTCAATCCGTCTCATCAGTGTTCAATTCATAAAAGTTTGAAATTATTAAAATGAAATTTTGTTAGGTTTCAGTAAAAAATAATTTATGATGAACCTTCTTCTGGCCGCACTGCTAATTGCACAAATAAATTTCCTGTCATGCAAACCTTCTTCTACAAGAGATGAATACGTAAAAAGGGAACCGAATAAATCTCCAACTGATACGTCAGATAAAGGTTATGAAATAAAGGTCGTGACTGAAAATTTGTTCGTACCCTGGAGCATTGTGTTCACTGATAACGATCGAATGCTCATAACTGAAAGGAATGGGAAACTCCGGGTGATTCAGAACGATAAGCTTGATGAGAAGCCGCTTAAAGTTTTTGATGAAGTTTCCTCCGGCGGTGAAGAAGGACTAATGGGGCTTACACTTGATCCGGATTATAAAAATAATAAATACTTATATGTAAGCTATGCTTATGAAAAAGGCGACAAATTAAAAGTAAAGGTGCTGAGGTACAAAGATGAAGGAGAAGAGCTTAAAGGAGAAAAACTGATCATAGATAATTTGCCTGCAGAAAGATATCATGCAGGATGCAGATTAAAATTCGGGCCAGACGGAAAACTTTATATAACTACTGGTGACGCAGGTGAACGGGAGCTGGCTCAGGATGTTAATACAGTATACGGAAAAATTTTAAGAATAAATTCCGACGGGACGATCCCTGATGACAATCCCTTTCCAAACAATCCTGTATGGAGCTATGGTCATAGAAATTCACAGGGCATTGACTGGTATCCGGGAACGAATGTAATGTACGAAACCGAGCACGGGCCTTCAGGTTTTGATGGTCCCGGAGGAGGCGATGAAGTGAATATTATTGTTAAAGGCGGCAATTACGGATGGCCTGTAGTTTCACATGAAAAGAGTGAGGAAGGAATGATCTCCCCCATACTTGTATATACACCTGCCATTGCACCGGCATCAGGAATGTTTTACAAATCGAATTCGATACCTGAGTTTAAAAATAATTTTTTCTTTGGATGCTTAAGAGGCAGCGGAATTATGAGGGTTGTAGTGGATGAGAAAGATCCGACGAAAATTATTTCGGACGGAATGCTTGCCGAAGTTGATCTCGGGAGAATAAGGGAAATGGCAGAAGGCCCTGACGGAGCTATTTATTTTTCAACGAGTAATAAGGATGGTCGCGGAAGTCCATTTGATGGAGATGATAAAATTTATAAGATAGTTAAGAAAGCTAACTGATCTCGGGAAGTTTAAGCGATGTGTCTTTCGATTCAAGATCTCTCCATATTCGCTGACACGGAAATTGATTTTCGTACAATGCTCTTGAGATCATAACAGAGTCGATCCCAAGGTGTTCAATCTGTTTGACTTTATTCAGGTCCGCGTAATTAGATATGCCTCCGGCTGAAGTTATTTTAAGCCCGGTATTTTTTGCAAGTTCGGTCAGCCGCTCGATATGAGGACCCGAAAGATTTCCGACCCGCGTGACATCCTGATATATAATTCTTCTGACACCGATCTCTTCCATTTGTTTTGCAAATTCCAGCGGTGTAATGCCCGCGTAATTTATCCATCCATCCATCACAACATTATTAAGCTTTTCATCGATACAAATTGCAATTTTACTGCTTGAAAATTCATCAATGATACGCTTGATAAACTCCGGATCAGTTAAAGCCGCGGTGCCAATAACAATTCGGTACACCCCCAATTCATCGATGACTTTTTTCGCCATAATGAAATCTCTTATCCCGCCTCCGAGCTGTATGGGAATATCTACTGAGCGCGTGATCTCTTTGATCAGATCAAAATTTTTCATGTTACCGTGCAAGGCTCCGTCAAGATCAGTGATATGAATGACTTTAAAATTTTCTTTACGAAATAGCATTGCCATGGTCTTTGGGCTTTCGCAATAAAATTCTTCACTTGAAGAAAGTCCCTGAACCGTCCTTACACATTTACCATCTTTAATATCGATAACGGGAATTACAAGCATAATATTTTAAGGGAAAAAAATCTAAATCATTTTTTGACCAGCGCAACTTTTCCGGTGCCGACTTTACTTCCGTCATTGTTGTACGCCACAATTATATAGATCCCGGTTGAAGCCAGTTCATTGTTCTTATTCCTTCCATCCCAGAAAGCGATCCTGCCTCCCGGAGAGTCAAACTCATTTATGACCTCACCGTTCAAAGTAATTATTTTAATGATAGAATTTTCTATTAGTCCGTCAATTTTCAGATTGACACCTGATGGCACAAGATATGGATTGGGAGAGGCTATTAACTCATCAAACTCCTGTACAGGTTCAATAGCATCTGTAAGATAGGAAGACAATCCTCTTTGAGTCCCGAAAAAAGCTTTACCGGTTTTATTGCTGACTTCAATTGTAGTAATTTTATTTGAAAGTATCGGACTGTTTGAAATGTTGAATTGTTCTATGAGTGTTGAACCATCAGCAGATAAATGAAAGACACCGTTTAAATCAGTACCAATCCACTTGTTATTAAGAATATCATATGAAATAGTGAGACAATTTTCAGTGAAAGGTACTTTAAGGTTGCCTGAAATTATTCCTAACTTTTGTGGCCTTGGTTTATTGTTTGGATTTTGAATTGCTCCGAAAGGATTGTTGATTATGAAAACTCCATTGTTAGTTGAGATCCAGACTTCATTATTTTTTTCCACAATAACATCTGTTACATATGCAACATCGCTTCCCAGCTCGGCATTATCATAGAACCCGACTACATCGTCATTAGGATCAGTGAGTGTTCCGTTTTCATTAAAGAAATAAACCCCCGCTCTTGTTCCTGCTGAGACGATCCATTTTGTATTGTAAGTATCCACTGCGACATCCGATAAGGTCGGAGCTCCCAGGAAAGAAGGATTTGTAAAACCAATCCATTCATTTCCGTTCAGAGCGTAAAGTGATTTCCCGGAATTTGTATTAAAAAAAGTAACCCAGAATATTCCGTTATTGTCATATGCACCTCCGTAAGAAGCACAGTAATTAGCATCGCTTGGGATTCCCGGAAGAATTGAATTGGAGGGGTTGAAGTTCTGAATTGTACTGCCCTGAATCACGGTCGGCCCTCCGCCAAAACCAAGAGCCCACACATTTCCGTTTCCATAAACTATTTTTTGAAATCCATCTGATGATCCGATCTGTGGATAAGTAGCCCTGTTATAATTTGTCCAGACGCTTCCGTCAAATTCATAAAAGCCTGCATTAGCTGTTCCGCCTGCTGCCCATACATTATTTTTATCATCAATCGTTATCTGATTGAAAATATTTGTGAACGGTCCATTTGGAAATACATATGCAGAGTTTATCAGGATCCCATTGTCCGATAATCCTGAGACAGGGACTGTTGTATTGGGGATGTTTGATAATGTTGTATAATTAGCCGGGTTTTGAAACTGAGTCAGGACAGAAAGATCTGAAGGATTGGCAAAGTAAATTGTATTTCCTGAAATGAAGTAAAGGTTGCCTCCGATCGCTTTAATAAATTTTGTATTCTGATTTGATACGGCAGCATTAGGATAGGGAAGCCAGATTGTACCGTCAAAATAATAAAATCCTGTCAGCGAGCCAGCAAAAATCTTATTACCGAGTGCTTCGATAGTTTTAACATTGGCGCTCAATACCGAACCAAAAAAATTTGTCCAGGATGTCGGATCATTAAGATTAAGATTTACATAATTAGCATAAGCCACTCCTGATTTTGTCGCAGCGTAAAGGATGTTATTGCTTGCTGTGATCGAGTATACAGGAGTATTGTTCGGAAAATTTCCAAGCTTATAATATGGAGCGTCGAGAAAATTAAAATTCGAAGTTGATATTTTCTGAATACCATAACCAGTACCAACAAACATGAAATTACCTGTAACGAAAAGATAGTTTATCGTTTTATCGGTTTCAGTGGAATTCTTAATGTCGAAGATATATTTCCAGGTGAAGTTCTGAAGATTTAATATTGAAATAGATCCGTCACTGGCGCCGATCCATAACCTTTGATTATTGTCAATGCTCAGAGCTGTAAGGTTGTTGTTTATCAGCCCGTTCAGATTGGTGTATTTACTTATTACTTTTTGAGTTGCTGCGTCCACTACGAATAGCCCGCCGCTGGAGGCTGCATAGATCCGATTAGTTATGTCATCCGTGGCTATCGATGAAACACTCTTAAAATCCGTAAAAGTCTCCCACTTGGATGTCTGACCAAATAAAGATCCGGCAAATAAAGATAATATAGTAATAATAACAAAATGTCTTCTTGTCATAGCTTTTATTTAAATTAGAATTTAAAATTAAGAGACTTTGTAGAAATGACTATATTAAATAATTAGTTGAGGGATTATAAAAATTAATTATAATTAATTTTGTTACCTGAAGTCAATGTAAGATGAATTTTCTTTCTTCAATATTCAACTTTTATATTGTAAAATCAATAGAAATTTAGTTAAGCAATTAAGCAGCTAATAGTTAACCATTAAACAATTTAACCACTAACTATTTAACCAGCACCATTTTCCTGGTCATTACAAAATCACTCGTTTCCATTCTATAATAATATACACCGCTTGAATAATTTGAACCGTCAAATGTTGCCTGATAGCTACCGGGCTGCAGCTGCCTGTTTAAGAGAATCGCAACCTCACGGCCGCTAATGTCATAAACAATGATCTTAACGTTCTGAAGTTTAGCTACATCAAACTTTATTATCGTTGATGGATTGAACGGATTAGGGTAATTATTCTCCAGATCAAATTTGTCAGGAACCACTGAGGAGATCAGGTTTATACCAACAGATGTCCTTGCAAGCGTAATTAGAAAAGTATTTGATGATGCAGAAGAATCAACTCCATTATATGCCCAGCTTCTCCATGAACAGCGGACAGAGTCGCCGATTGTGCCGATCGATTGAGCAATGCTATCAAGAAAACTGTTTCGTAAGCTGATAGCAGTATCGGTTCCGGAGTTATCACTTTCATAAATGTAATCCACGCCGCCTACTCCGATTTTTCTTATCTTAAATTTATATCTTAATGAAGGATGTGTTCCCGCACTGCCCCACACAAAGCGCTGGATCGCACTGTTGCCCGGTGAAGTTTCTATTCTTATTCCGGCAGGAGGGGATAATACGCTAAAATTATTATATGAAAGAATAATTCTGAAAGCAGCATCACTTGTATCACCAACGTTCGGGTCTGAAGAATCTAAGACCCTTACTTTTGCCTCATTAGTATATCCGATGTACGGAATTGTCCATACATATTCTCTTTGCTGAGCCGGAACATTATTCTGAATAAGATTCCACGAGCTTCCGTTGTTGGTTGTATATTCTATATTCACATTTCCCGTGAGTGAAGTGCCCCAGTAAACTCTTGTTACAAAAAGTGTTCTGAATGTCTCTCCTCCGTTTGGAAAGGCAGTGAAAATTGGGCGTTCCGATGGAGTTAAACATGCTGCGGTTTCAGATCTGCTCCTTATCAATGCAGATGGCTGCGGTCCGAAATTCATTACAACCGTACCGCCTTCAGTGTCGCAGTAACTCATTATTGTTCCGACGGTAGCATGTGACGGGCCAGAATAACAACCTCCTTCAATTATATAACATGT
>JBDTLQ010000105.1:0-9001 GCA_039934715.1 Ignavibacteria bacterium
TAAAAGGAATAAACAGTCTAAAATCAGGAAGTGTCTGTTCCTTAATTTTAACAACCGCTTATTTAAAAAATTTTCAAGCATAATTTTATGTTAGACTCAACTGCAGCATCTTAACCAGATCATGTCAAACATTAATCAAAAAGAACATTTAGAAATAATAGTATGGAAATATTTTATCGGCTTGGCGTATAGTTGTTGTAAATTACTAAATGTATACAATTGATTCAACAAATTTTTTAATAATTCACGAATTAATAATTATTAATAATCCAACGTTATTTAGCTTATTATTGCTTTGAAAGTTTTTAAGATCACTTTCACATCTTTAAATAATGAGTTATCATTAATGTACTCAAGATTCAATCTGATCTTATCCGGGATAATTTCTTTTATATAAAATTCTTCAGGATCTTTAGCTTCCTTCAGAAGCTCGCTTTCATTCCTGTACTTTATGGAAGCGATATCCGTAAGCCCCGGACACACTTCAAGTACTTTTTTCTGCCGGTCGTCATAAAGCTCCACATACTTTCTTACCTCAGGTCTTGGTCCGACAAAACTCATGTCTCCTTTCAGGATATTATATAACTGCGGCAGTTCATCCAGCTTATATTTCCTTAAAAAATATCCCGCCGGTGTGATCCTCGGATCCTTCCCGCCAACTGTAAGTAATCCGTCCTTGTCCGAATCTGATCTCATCGTGCGGAATTTCAACAATGTAAAATCGCGGTTGCCTTTTCCAACACGAAGCTGCTTATAAATTACGGGACCTTTTGAGTCTGATTTAATTATGATCGCAATGATCAGCAGAGCAGGTGATAAAATTATCAATCCCATCAGGGAGAAAAAAATATCAAAAACTCTTTTAATCATGAAGCGTTTTTTACAACTTCTTCATATGATTCAACAACCGACTCAATAACTGTTTTTACTTGAGTATCTGTAAGCTGCGGATAGACTGGCAGTGAGATCTCGCGTGAATAATTATCGTAGCTTATTTTAAAATCATTTATGTCATAATTATCTTTGAATATTGTCAGAAGCGGAAGCGGAATGAAATGAACATTCACAGCAACTTCCCTCTTACTTATCTCTTCAATTATTCTGTCCCTTTGATCTTCACTTATTCCTTTTATTCTCAAAAGATAAACATGATAAGAGGATTCTTTCTCTTCAGAATTTGAAGGAGGACTTTGCGCCCAATCGTATTTTGAAAATCCTTCATTGTACAATTCAAATATTTTCTTTCTCCGGACCATCAGCTCATTGTCATACTTTCTGATTTGTGCAAGCCCCACCGCAGCGCAGACATCACTCAGATTCATTTTAAATCCGGGATAAACAATATCATACTTCCAGCCGCCGCCTTTTGATTTTGTGAAAGCGTCCTTTGTTTGTCCGTTAAGAGAAAGCAGTCTGAGCCATTTATATAATTCTCCATTGTCAAATTTTCCGGGCAGGTTTAGACAGATCGCTCCTCCTTCGGCAGTTGTAACATTTTTTACCGCGTGAAAAGAGAATATCGTAGCATCACACAGCGATCCACTTTTCCTTCCTTTGTAAACCGCGCCTATCGAGTGTGCAGAGTCAGCCATTATGAAAATTCTTCCAAGCATTCTCTGAACTCCATTTGTCGAAATGAAAAGTTTTTTTATCTCGTCATCATTTACAATATTATATATCTGATCATAATCGCAGGGATATCCCGCGATGTCAACAGGTACAATAGCTTTCGTTCTTGGAGTGATCGCCTTTTTTATCTTACCGGTATCAATACAAAAATCATCCTTAACATCGATCATCACAGCTTTAGCCCCGAGATGAGTCGCTGCAAGTGCAGTCGCAACATATGTATATGCAGGGATTATAACTTCATCTCCCTTCCCGACTCCGAACCAGTGAAGCATCAGCATCATTGCAGCTGTCGCGGAACTCACACAAAGCACATTTTCAATACCTGTTAAATCGCTCACTTCCTTTTCAAGTGCTTTAACTTTAGGACCGGTTGTGATCCACCCTGATCTGAGCGAATCAAGAACTTCATTAATTACATCATCATCAATGTAGGGAGGAGAGAAAGGTATCATTTATTATTTGTGATTAAAGTGTTTGATTTATTTTTTCTCAATAACAGAACCAGAAACGGCAGGCTGAAATAAATTGCGAACTCAACAGTAAAGCTGTATCGTGTCAGCGATACTTCTACAAGACTGACCAGTATAGCTTTGGTAATGTAGATCACGGTGAAAAGAAATGGTATGAATACATCAACATCTTTGAACCTGCTCTTGATCAATTTTATGAAACTGATAAAAAACACCGCACAGAATAAGACCAGCCAGAGATAATTTCTGAATAAAAAATTATTAACATTTTCATACACTTCAAATAAGCTTTTTAAAAAGGTCTGTCTGAATTCAATCCGATTGTCTTCAGTGATCTTCACATGTTCCAGTTCATTTTGTTTACCGGTTTCTTGCTTAAAAAATACTTTTATCTCTTCATTGTCGGATTTATCATTTGATACCTGTCGCCATCTTCCGGATTCAAGCTCCTTTTCATACTTTTTATCAATGTATGTTCTCGTTAAAATATTGGAAAGCTGTTCATAATAATCCATTACTATCTTCACATTGTTAAAAAAGAAAAGAAAATTACTGACAACGAACTTCGCATATATCTTTGGATTACTCTTTATAGCGTCAATTGAGATCTGCCGGACAATCGGCTGAACTCCGACAAACCTCAGACTCGTATCGGCTCTCATCAGATTCTCCGTTAGATTAACCTGCCTGTAAAAATTATTGTTGAACGTATGATAAAGCTGTGAAATGCCGGAAGCATTTTTCACATAATTAATTTCAGTTCTCGGTATTGAATCAAGCGTGTTCTTTATCGCTTCATTTACATACTGTGGATATTCCGGAGACGGCTCCATAAATAAAATTGTAGCGCCTGAAAGATTTGCTTCACCGAAAGGTGTAATTGTAAATAATTTCAGTGTCATATAATTATAAAAACATAGGCTGAAAATTATTATAGTGAACGGAACAAAGAGCGAGAGGTAAAATTTAAACTTGTATTTATTTACTATGAAGTAAACAAATATCAAAGCCATTACAGCGAAGAGAAAGAGTCCGGCAGGCCTTATAATTATTACAACAGAGACTGAAGCGGAATACATAGCCCATACACTGATCTTATTTTTTTTCAATGCGAGAATGAGAAGGCCCGCACTTAGTAAAAGCATGCAGACGAATATTCCCTCTGTCAGCAGCGAAACTTCAAGGACTAAATAGTAAGTTGATGAAATAAAAGCCGAGATCGATATCGCGAATAAGAAAGTTAATGACCTGTATGTTTGCTCTATTACCCATAGAAAAAAAATTGAAACCGAAAGTGTGAATAAACTCTGAGCTATTGCAAGCGCGTAAACTGTTTTTGAGACCATCCATATTAAAGAAATAAACAGCGGATATCCAGGAGTTCTTATGTCAAATAGCGGAGTTTGAGAATTAAGTATATCAAACGCGACCGCGCAATAAGACGCGCTGTCGCTTGACAAAACCAATACAGGGTAATATAAAAAATACTGGACCCTCGTTATAAGAAAAACAAAGAATACCAGTAGCGAGCTGTAAAGAAAAATATTTTTTGATCCGGATATTCGTCCGAGGGATAATTTCATTAACCGGTGTGCTTGCTTTCGTTAGAACTCATTATATGTTTCAATTGAACCGATATCAGCCCGAACCCGAACATAAGAATTGAAAGAAGGACACATCCCAGTCCGAAATAAAATGTGATCGGTCTCTGAAATATGAACGATAAAATAAAATTAATAGCCGCGATGCCAAGCAGACCCGCGGAGAATACTATGAATATCTTGATAGGATTGTAAAACAGAATTGCCTCTATTATGAACTGCAGAGTGCGCATCGAATCCCTGAACAGCCTTACCTTCGTCTTGCCTTCCCTTTTTTTATAATCGATCGGAATGTAGTGTACAAATTTCCCATTCATCATATATGCCAGCGTCAGAGAAGTGGTAAAGCTGAATGTATCACACAGCTTTGAAAAATACGGAGTGACTTCTTTTTTCGAGAACACCCTGAGCCCTGAATTAATGTCGGGAATTTTTCTGCCTGCGGTGAACTCAACCAGTTTTTTCAGAACAAGCCGTAAGATTTTTTTCTTAAATGATTCATCGTAATTTTCTCCCTGTCTCGCGCCCACTACCATGTTGAACCCTTTTTCATATTCATGTATCAGAACCGGGATCATTTCAAGAGGATACGTCCCGTCAGCGTCAGTGATAACAATCATATCATGCGAAGCCGCGCTGATGCCGTCTTTCAGAGACCGGCCGTAACCGATGTTATGAGGATGACTAATTGTAACCGCTCCGGATTTTCTGCTCATGTCAGGCGTCCTGTCAGTCGAGCCGTCATCAACTACAATTATTTCCGCACCCTCGATATTATTCATTGATAATACTTTCTGAATGTCGAAAACCGTTATTGCAATTACAGAACCTTCGTTATATGCAGGAACAATGATTGAAAACATTTTACAAATTATTTTTTTTATAAATACTTATCAGTGAAATTCCTATGGGAGTTTTCAGAGGCAGCAGCTTTTTTGAAAATGGAACAATGTATCTATCAAACAATCCTATCTCGCTTTCGGTATCATTTATGTTGTTTGATTTCAATGCCTTATAAACCGCCCAGTATCCAAGCGCGCCGATCATATTGAAATAAAACTGATCGATCAGCTTTACATCAGGCGGAGGTTCAAGAGTGATCATCATTTCCTTAGTATATCTTTTAAAATGACCGGCAGCTACATCAAAATTTGAATATAAAAATTTATGTGACGGGACTAAAAGGAACAGCTCACCTCCGGGTTTGAGCAGGCTCATCAGTTTTTTGAAAAAAGACCTGTCATCTTCAACATGCTCCATTACGTTCATGCAGACAATAAAATCATACCTACCATCTATGTCAATAAGATCTATGCACTCTATTTTTAATTTTTGTTTTGCGTGTCCGAAATCTTTCGATCTGATAAGATCGATTGCCGGCTGTGAGATATCAATGCAGTACAAAGAATCAAATTTGCTTTGTGCTGTGATAAGCTTTGTAAACGAACCTACACCGCAGCCCACCTCAAGCACATCCCCGTGAATATATTTTTCAAAAAGTTCGAAGGTCCACTGGTTATAGTTAGTGGCTTTCTGCATCTGCTCGGCCGATACAAATAATTCTGACATTAATTATTTTTCTTCTTCAATTTCTTTTACAAACACTGCGGGATTTCCCGCATACACACTAAAAGGCTTCACGTCATTGTTTACAACGCTTCCCGCTCCAATTATAGAACCTTTCCCGACGGTCACGCCTTTGAGTATAAAACAATTCGCGCCGATCCATACATCATCTTCGATCACTACAGGTTTTCTCATTATCTTATCCCACCTTCTCAGCCTGTTAAGATAAGGTACATTGTGAGAGTTTGTATCCATTATAACTGTGTTTGCTCCTATCATTATTCTGCTGCCGAGTCTTACTTCAAGCTCGCTGATGATCGCTGTCCCGTTAAGATACACTTCATCACCCGAAATAATTTTCCCCACACTCGATGTTCTTAAAAAAACTCCGCCTGTTAAATTGCCTGAGTTGTATCCGCACTTGGCCGATATGAGTCTCATTTCATTACCGAGAGTTATTGAACCTTTGTTTTCTATTCTCGGAATACCGAAGACTCTTACGTTCTTTCCGTATCTGACGCCGTTAAGGTTGAGAATTAATTTCGCGAATGGTGAAGTTATGTAAGTAATCACCTTTGAAAAATGTAAAAGCCCGTCTTTAAATAATTGATAATAATTGTCATTGCCTGTGTCAAACTTCAGCTTCTCGTTATATTTGAATAGAAAACTCATTAACTAAATTAATTTTTTAATTAAAACCGGAACGCGGATAACGCAGATTAAATGGAGTATCGCGGATTTTATCTTTATCAATAAATAATTTATATCCGCAATAATCAGTTTCACCTGCGGCATCAGCGGTTTGTTCAGACCTCTATTATTTTCTCACTCCGCTGCCGCTCCAGCTTACACCTTTATACGGGTTGATACTTACATCAGTAAAATCATAATTGTTGAACCATCCTGAAATTCTTTCCCCGCTAATGAAATCCACCTGAGGCGCGTTCAGCTTGTCGAACACATTTATATTATTTCTGTAAAAGCTCATCTTTCTGAAATTGTCAAAGTATTCGTAAAAAGGTAGGAATTTCAAGGGTAGAAGATAGATTGAATAAACCGGAACATACAAGGATGCTGTAATAAGTTTTGAAAATCCCAAAAGATTTTTTCTGCTCATGTTTTTTAAAAATAATTTTCTGAACGGCTCGACACCGTGCTTCACAAGACTATTGCCTTCTTCAGAATAAACCCACACTATCATCTTTCCGCCGGGCTTTACATGACGCTTCATATTTTCAACTGTCTTATCCGGATCATCCGTATGATGGATGACACCGATCGAAAAGACTATGTCGAATTTTTTTCCAAGTTCCATCGTCGCGATGTCTGCTTCTGCAAATTCTATGTTTGAAAATTCCTTATTCCTTTCTCTTGCGATCTCAGTTGTATTCAGATCTACAGCCAAGATATGTTTCGCGTAAGGCGCGATGAATGAGGTATGCTGTCCGCCTCCGCAGCCGCATTCAAGAATTTCCTTTCCTCTGAAGTCTTCAAGTGTGTTCGGGAGTATCCAGTCCTTGAATAGAAAGAGCTCGTTATCCTGCAGCAGTGTCCACTGCTCGCTCCACTCGGACTGCTTGGTCTGTTGCATCGGAGAGCTTTCTGTCATAAACATATTTGTTAAAAGTTTTGAACTCGTCATTATCCTTCGTTCCTATCCATGAACCTACCGGCGCGTTGAATCCGCTTTTCTTTTTATCAAGCACGAAACCCGGAAGAATTTTTTTCAATGATCTTTTCAGAATATATTTTGCCTGAGTGCCTTTCATTTTCAACTCGGGCGGGAGCGAAGATGCGTATGAAACAAGTTCAGGGTCCAGGTACGGACTTCGTGATTCTATGCTGCTGAACATTGTTGCCCTGTCAACCTTTACAAGTATATCATCAGGCAGCCATGTCATTCCATCAACATAAAGATTCCTGTCAAGTGTCTTCAGATCCTTTACTTTGTCATAAAATTTTTCAAAGATATAATAGGGATCAGTATCATAAACCAACTCTTTGAAATTATTTCCAAGTATCTCAATTCTTTCTTCGGGACTGAAATATTGTCTCCAGAGATAATGAGCTTTCTCCGGAGAATAAAGTGTTCCGTTAAGAAATTGTTTCTGCTTGTACTTCCAGTTGAGCTTTTTTCCATTGCTTCCGGATTCACTTAAGCCGATCAGAAATTTCTTCAAAGACCGGGGGATTGGTTTGGCATAATTGTAATATTTATCCGCTTTATAAGTAATGTAGCCTGCGAATATTTCATCCGCACCATCACCGCTGAGAACAACGGTTACATACTCCGAAGCCAACTTTGAAACTTCGATCATAGGTATCAGCGAATTGTCAGCGAATGGTTCGTCGTAAGCTTCAATTGCCTTATTGATAAAATCTTTTCCCTCACTGACCTCGCAGATCAGCCCGTGATGTTTTGTGCCTATGTATTCCGCGAATCTGTCAGCGTCAGGAAGCTCATTATAACTTTTCTCATTGAAGCCAACACTGAAAGTGTGAAGCTCGCCTTTGTGAAATTTTTTCATCAGCGCGACTATCGAACTTGAATCCACACCTCCGCTTAGAAACGCTCCTACAGGGACATCGCTGATCATTCTTCTCTTTACTGACTCTTCAAGCAGGTACAATATTTTATTTTCAATTTCACTAACACTGTCCTTCGTCTTTGTCCTGAACGTATCTGAGTAGTCCCAGTACTGAACCTTCTCAGCTTTTCCCTTGTCCGAAATTTTTAAATACGTTGCCGGCTCTAGCTTGAAAACATTTTCATAAATTGATAACGGCGAAAGAATGTAGCCAAGCGCAAGATAGCAATTCACTGCTTCATAAGATATCTTCCGTGGAATTGTTTTATCTTCAAGCAAAGCAGTCAGTTCGGATGCGAATGCTACATTCTTGTTTTTATCGAAATAATAATAAAGCGGTTTCTTTCCAAATCTGTCCCTTGCAAGGATCAGTTCTCTCTTAACAGTATCCCAGATCGCGATCGCAAACATACCATTGAATTTCTTAAAACAATCTGTGCCGAATCTTTCATATGCATAAAGTATGACTTCAGTATCTGAATTACTTTTAAAATTAATATTAAATTTTTCGAGCTCTTTTTTTATCTCCCGGAAATTATATACTTCGCCGTTGTAAACACAAACATATCTCCCGTCCGCGGTAGACATTGGCTGATTACCGTTTGGTGAGAGATCAATTATTGCAAGCCTCCTGTGAGCAAGACAGATCTCTTCAAGTTTAATAAAACCTTCGTTGTCAGGTCCGCGGTGAAAAAGCCTGGAATTCATGGCTCTCACAGTGTCACCAATGCTCACATCAGAATTATTCCAGTCAGTCTTTCCGGCAATACCGCACATGATTATTTATAATTATAATATTGTTTGAACCAGCCGACAAATTTCTCCAGACCATCTTCGATTCGAGTTGCAGGTTTGTAGTCAATGAATTCAGCAAGCTTGGAAGAATCAGCGTATGTGATCTTAACATCGCCCGGCTGCATATCTTTAAAAACTTTAACCGCGGGCATTCCCAATTTTTTTTCCAGAGTTTCAATAAAGTAAAGTAAATTCACAGGGTGTTCACCGCCAATGTTGAATAGCCTGTACTCATCCTTTACTTCTTTTTTTATCAACCTGTAAATCGCCTCAACAACATCATCAATGTATGTAAAATCCCTTTCCATATCACCTTTATTATAAACATCGATCGGCTCGCCTTTCATTA